>SKUV01000188.1 GCA_007129775.1 Paracoccaceae bacterium
GACCCCGCCGACCGCACCGCCCCCGTCACCGGTTTCGACGCCGCCACCACCGATGTGCCGCTGTCGGGCATGGCCCCCCTGCGCGGCATCGTGCAGGACGCCAATCTGGATTTCTGGCGGCTGGAGTTGCGCGACGCCACCGGCCAGCGGCTGCTGGCCGAACTGGCCGGTGGCGAGACGCCGCTGTCGGGACTGCTGACCACGCTCGATACCGGGCAATGGCAGAACGGTTTCTACCAGTTGCGCCTGATCGCGCGGGATATCGGCGGGCGCGAGACCCGCTCCACCACGCTGATCGAAGTTGCCGGCACGGCCAAGGCCGCGCGCCACACCGAGGTCCATACCGATCTGTCGGTAACCCTTGGCGGGATGGATTTCGATCTGGTGCGCCACTACGACAGCCTTGCCGGGAAAGACCGCGATTTCGGCACCTTCAGCGCGGGATTCGATGCGCGCCTGTCCTTCGCCGTCGGTTCGGACCGCGATACCATGGGCCAGTTGCGGCCCATGGCGCTGGGCGACCGGCTGTATCTGACCGCGCCCGACGGCAGCCGCCTGGGCTTCACCTTTCAGCCGCAGACCGTGTCCATCGGGGAGTTGCGCTATTACACCCCGTCCTTTGTCGCCGATGACGGTGACTGGACGCTGCATGCCGGGGATACGATGCTGCGTCTGGCCGGCGGGCGGTTCTATGCAGTCGAGGATGGCCGGCCCTTCAACATCGCCGATCCGGCGCTTGCGCCCGAGGGCGCGATGCTGTGGCTTGGCGCGCCCGATGGCACCGATTACGGCTATACCGCCGATGGCCGGCTGCGCGAGATCCGGCAGGATGGCGGGGTCCTGTTCGTCGGCGCGAGCGGGGTGACCGCCACCAATGGCGAAACACTGGCCTTCCTGCGCGACAGCGCCGGCCGGATCGTGCGCGCGACAGCACCGGACGGAACCTCGGTGCAATACAGCTATGACGCGCAGGGCGCACTGACGGCCACGCGCGCGGTCGCCGATGGCAGCGGCACGCGCCACGCATGGGCCGATGGCCGGATGATCGCCTCGGTGGCGATCGGCGGGACCGGCACGGCGATCCTGCACGGGCCGGGTGGCGAGGTCAGCACGCGCCCGATCCTTGCCGACCTGGGCGCGCTGGCCGATTTCACCGGGCAGGAATTCGCCTTGCCGGAAACCGCCGCCGCCGAGATCCGCAGCCATACCCTGACCCTTCGCGAAAGCGAATTGCGCGGCGCCGCAGGCGGACGGGTGATCCTGCGCGTCGCGGTCAGCGGCGAGGGCGCCGCGTCGATTCCCGAACTGCCCGGCGCGGCGCTCGTTTCACTCCATCAGCAGGGGGGGCAGACGGTAGCGCTTTTTGCGCTGGAGCAGGCGGGGCTTTACCGGCTTGACCTGCCGGGCGGGGCCGCCGGCAGCCTCCGTGTGGGCCTTGCCGGCGATCTGAACGACGACGGGCGGGTGGACGGACTGGATGCCGCGCTGATGGATGCGCTGGGCCCGACCGCCGACATCACCGGCGACGGGCTGGTGGATGCGGCCGACCGGCAGGTTCTGAACGTCAATCACGGGGTGCAGATGAATGTGGCGCCGGTGGCGCGCGACGATCTGCCCGAACTTTTTACCCATCAGGACCGGTCGCTCCGCGTCGCGCTGTCGGATATCGCGACCGACCCCGACGGCGACCGGGTGCATTTCCGCGTGCTCGGGACCGGAAATGCCTCGGCCCGGTTCAGTGCCGATGGCGCGGCGCTGATCGTTCTGCCTGATCCGGGCTTTGCAGGGTCCGGCACGGTGACGCTGGTGGCCGATGACGGCTACAACACCTCCGATCCGATCACGCTCGATCTGACGGTTTCGGACGCGGCGCTTCTCGAAATCGATTTCCTGTTCCGTGACTACCGTTTCGACACTCTGGGTCAAGTGGCCGAGATCGTGCTGATCGGGCAATATGAAGACAAGGCCGACGTGATCCTTCCGATGGATTACGTCAGTCTTGTATCCACCGACGAAGAGGTGGTGCGCATCACGCCGAACGGGCTGATCCAGTCGGGGTTGCTGGGCTCCGCCGCGCTGATCGCAAACCGCGGGAATGTTGCCGCCGCGACGGTCGTGAGCGTGAGCGAGCCGTTCGAGCCGCTGAGCATGATTTCCTATCATTTCGGGATAGATGCCTACCCCGACAGCGTCACGATGATGCCCGAGGGCGGCAGCCGCCAGATCGTCACCGCGCTGGGCACCACGAACGAGAATTTTGTGAAGGGCGAGGCTGATGGCGTTCTCTATATCTCGGGCAACAGCGATATCGTCACAGTAGACGCCGATGGCGTGATGCGGGCGGTGGCCGACGGCGAGACCGTGGTGACGGTGATCTACGCCCATGCCGAGGACCATGTGCGCGTGCGCGTGTCCGCCCCACACGAGGGCCGCAGCGCAGTGATCGGCAAGGAAGGTGGCGCGCTCGTCTCGCCCGAGGGGATCAGCGCGGCTTTCGGTGCGGGGCAACTGACCGACGATGCGAGCGTGACCATCGAGGCCATCGCCGAGGACAACCTCGCCATCGAGGTGCCGCCAGATTTCACCTATCTCGCCGGTATCGCGCTGGAGATCGAGGGCGGCGATCTGACCGGGCCGGTCCAGCTGGCCGCGCCGGTGGCCGATGCCGGGCTGGAGCCGGGCGAAACCGTCTATTTCTTCGTGGAGGTGGATTATTCCGAACTGACCGATGGCGAGGTCGGCAAGGTCTGGACGATCGTCGACAGCGGCGAGGTCGGCGCCGATGGCATGGCGCGCACCGCTTCGCCGCCCTTCCCGGGCCTGACGGAGCGGGGCAACATCCTCGTGGCGGCGGCGAACATGCCGATGAATTTCATGTCGGTCTATGCTCCGGCCCTGGCGATGACGACCATGGCGCTCTTGCCGACGATGGCGATAGCGGGCGCGGCGGGCGGGCTGGCCGGGCTGCTTGGGGTGCTGGGCGCCACCACGGGCGGGATCGCGATGATCGTCAACGACCGCGTGCAGGAGATGAAGGCATGGTCGCATTACCGCGATCAGGTGCGCAGCACCACTGCGATGATCGAGCCGCCGTCAGAGCCTGCGCGCTTCAACGTCCGCACCGATCTGCCGGACTTTCCGCCAAATCTGCCCGTGGGTGCACCGCCCGTCATCACCGCCGTCGATCACGAGATGTCGGACGATGGCATCGTGACGCTGACCATCCGCGGGCAGGAGTTCATCAATCAGGATGTGGCCGGCACCGGCACGCCCAGCCTGATCACCGACACACGCATCGGCTTTCGGATGGGCGATTACACCCGCTATGTCCGCGCCGCCGATTTCGTCGGTTCGGAGCCACCCGGCGCGATCACGGGCGAGGCCTCGATCACCATCGAAGTGCCGAACGATATCCTCGCCACCCGGGCCGAGATTTTCGTCGAACGGCTCGACCCGAATGTGACGCTGGTCGATACAGACGGCATCTGGGATGACGCATTCCCGGTGGTGCGGTCGGCCGGTTTCCGGCTGGCGAACGAGCAGGGCTATGGTCTGACCGGCGGGTATTCCCTGTCCGAGCAGGGCGCGGCCGGCGTTCAGATCTTCGATATCATCGGCGTTGGGCTGAGCCGGGAACAGAGCCTCGTCGATTCGCTCTTCGGAAGCTGGAACGGCACGCCGGGCTCGGTTCAGGGCAATGAGTTGCTCAAGGTGCTGACGTTGAAGAACGGCGAACAGACGATCCCGGGCATGGCGCGGGACGTGCTGTTGGCGGGCGACATGTCGGCTGCCTTCGTCGCCACCGATCAGGGTGTTGCCGTGATCGACATGCTGACCCTGCGTCAGTTCGACGTGCATCCCGGCAGCCCCGGCACCGGGATCATCGAAATCCCCGGCGGGCGCATCCAGACAATGGCCCTGTCGCCCGACGGCAATTACCTGTTCGCGGCCGGTCTGGGCAAGGTCCACCAGATCGACTTGCGGCCGGGCTCGCCCTTCTTCGGCTTCCCCATTGGCACGATCGACCTGCCCATTCCTGCCGATGTGCAGAACATCACCATGGGCCGCATCAATTCCATGGCCGTGAACGCCGATGGCACCAAGCTCTTTGTCGCGGTGCCATATTCGCTGATGGCGGGCAACAACGGCTGGGTTCGCGGGGGCGGTGCGGAAGGCCGGATCTTCGTGATCAACATCGATCCCGAAACCCGCCCCGCCCCGGGGGACGAAGGCACACCGGCCGACGGCAACAACCCTGGCCGCTATCTGGAAATCATCGGCAATTCCGAAGGCTTCAACGGCTTCCGCGACCCCTTCAGGATAGTGGCGACCCCGGACCCGGACCGCCTTGCCTTCGTGTCGCGGGGCGAGCCGAACCGCGGCTTTTCCACGATCCACATCACCGATCAGAACCCGGATTCGTTCCGCATGACGATCGCGCGGGCCGACATGACGCCGGACCCGAGCAAGCGGCAGTTGGAACTGAATGCGGGCCGTGTGGGCGTCGAGGTGGTGCCACTGACCTTCGACATCCCGTTCTCGCCGCCGGTGACGGTGGAGTTCTGGCGCAAGGTCAGCACCCAGAGGTATGACCTCAACATCCGCAACGCCGCGTCGCTCGCGATCATGCCCGACCTGTCCTATGCTTTCGTCGGGGACTGGCATGTGTCGCGCTATCTCTACCTGGACGCCGAAACCGCCTATCATATCGAGTTGCGGCATAACGAGGGCTCCAATATCGGGCTGATCCGCAACCCCTTTGGCCTCGATGCCGCGGAATGGGCAGCGCTTGGGCTGAATGATGTGATGCCGCACAGCCCCCCGCGGCTCGAGAGCGCCACAAGCCCGATCCCGATGCAGTTTCTGGAGGATATCGCGCTGTCGCCGGACGGCTCGCAGCTTTTCGCCAATTTCCGCGGCGCCGGGAGCGTCGCCGTCTATGACGTGGCCAACTGGATCCGGATCTCGAACGAACGGCTGCGCCGCGGCGATCTGAACAACCGTATCCCGATCGACCTGCACCCGACCGATCGCAACGAATTCGGCCAACGGACGATCATGACCGAACTGGTGGCCGATGGCATCGACATCCAGCGCCGCAGCCGGGGGCTCGTGGTGCAGGATGCGCCGGGGCTTATTCTGGTCGCACCCGTGGGTGTGCGCGACTACCACGGTGACGAGGCGGAAGAGCTAGTCTTCGAGGTCCGGCTCGACCCGACGAAAGTCGGCGCGCAATCGTGGAGCGCCAATATCTACATGAGCACACAGGCCGCCGGCGAGGGGCTGTTCCCGAGCGATCCGCCCCGTCCACGCTCGGGCTTCTTCGGCGGCTCGACCCCGCAACTGGGCGATGTCCACCCCTACCGGCTGATGAATTCAAGGCTGATGACGACGACCGGCACCGGTTTCCTGTTCGAATCCGGGTATGAATACACGCTGAACCCCGACGGGACGATCAATTCGCAAGTTGCCATCACCGACGAGGGTGAAGGGCCCGATTTCAACCCGAAATCGGTTCTGCGGGTGCGGGTGGCGCCCGAGTTCCAGAAGTTGCTGACCGGCGGGCAGACCTATCACTGGGGCGCGGAGGTGCGCGGCGCACAGGCGGTCCTGCAGCGCTCCACCTCCTTCATCCTCGAACCGGACCGGCAGGACACGCCTTTCGCCACGGTGCAGTTTCTGACCCATGGGCTGAAATTCAACCCGATGCCGGATTTCGGCAACAGCGCGCTGGACGAGGATCATCTTGCCGGCTGGCTGTTCAATGCCGAGATCCTCAACGAGGTGTCGGGCGGCGGTGTGATCCTCGTCTACAACCGCCAGACCGGGCTCTGGCACGAATACGACCCCTTCGCCGGGCAGGGGCGCCGGATCAGCGACACTGCCGTGGACGCCGCGGAGCTGCCGGATGGCAAGGCCATCACCCTCGTCGCCGACTGGTATCGCGAAAGCGACATCACCGACAGTGGCTATGCCGAGGCGGCGGCGGATACGCTTTTCGCCTCGCTCATCCATCTCGACAGGATGTCGGGCAACCGGATCCTCGAAAGCCCGCTGCATTTCATCGGCCATAACCGCGGCGCCGTCGTGAATTCCGAGATCATCCAGCGCCTGGGCGTGCTGACCGACAAGCGCCCCGACATTCACATGACGACGCTGGACCCCCATGACTTCGCCCAGGGCAATCTGAATTTCGACGGTATTTCGGTCATCCTCAACTGGGCCAAGGTTATCCGCGACATCTCGATCGCGACAACGATCATCTATCCGCCGGCGGGTACGATTGCGTCCACGATGGTCAAGGTCGAACGGGCGCTCAACAAGCTGGCCGAACTGATGGGCTATATCGGCGTGCAGTTGCGCCCGATCGCGCTGGGGGATTTCAAGGACCCGGCAGTGCATGTCTGGGAAAACGTCACCTTCGCCGAAAACTACTGGCAGAACACCAATGTAGATCCGACGATCGACAATCCCTTCGACGATATCTCTTTCCTGCCCTACGTTCCGTCGCAGCAGCAGGTGGACAATTTCCTTGCCTCGCACACCTTTTCCTTCACCCCGAACGGCACTGCCCTGCCCAACAGCGAAAGCCGACGCCCGAAGGCCGGCAGCGAGGGCAAGGCCGATATCGACCTTGGCTTTACCGATCTTGGAATTCCCGGCTTTCTGGATCGCGACGTGTTCGGCGGCGCAAGCAACCGGGTGACAACCTGGTATTTCGGCACGGTCAACGTCAACCAGCCAAGCCTCAACAACGAGGCGGTCTGGCGCACCATGTCCGATCAGGGCTTTGCGATCGGCTCGCAGCCGGGCATGGGGGGGCTGCGCGGGCTGGCGCAGAACATTACCAACCCCTTCAGCGAACGCTTCACCGATCAGCCGTGGTACGGCATCAGCCACCGCGCCTTCGAGGACGGCAACCCGAAACCGTGGTTCGACGCATATTTCGAAAACGCGCTCAACCCCGCGGGCCTGTCGAGCGGTGCCTACACGATCAACGAGGCTGTGGGCATGGGGTTCTACTTCTCGGCCGTCGGGGGCGGGATGGAGTTGCGTCCGCAATCGGGCGAACGCACGCCCTACACGTTCGACAACACGCTGGTGGGTTATTCATCCACATCGCAGGTGCCACGCAACACGCCGGTGCCGACGGTTTTCAACGGCGGCTTCGATTACGGCACGCGGCACGCCCTGTCGGAATACCTGCGCTGGATCGTCAAGCGGGTCTGGGACCGGTTCGATCCGAACACCCCGCCGCCGGGCCGCAACAACGTCAGCTTCCTCGGGCAATTGCCAAAGGATCTGGGCCGGTTCCCGCTGGATTACTCCTTGCCCGGCTGGTCGATGCACAGCGGCGCCAGCTATAACGGCATCCAAGTGGACCGGGGCGACAGCTTTACCGTCGATCTGTTCAACTACCTCTTCCCGGACTTCTTCGAGGGGCCGGTGGATGTTACGGCCCTGTTTCTGACCAACACCAATATCGCGCGGGAATTGTCCGACGTTCTGGGCTTTGCCTTCGATTATCTCTTCACTCCGCTCCTGAAATCCCTCGGCGACAAGGTCGAGAAGATGGAGACGCTCCAGACGTTCAAAGACAACAAGAACCTCGGCATCGCCAAGAAGATGGCCGAGACGCTGGCGAAGAACGAATGGACCAGCGACGGCACCAACATTCTCGATGCCGGTGGCAACATCGTCGCCAGCGTCGCCGAAATGGAAGGGATCACCAAGGACGTTCTCGATTATGCCTCGCAATTCGTGTCGATGGACGAACTGGCCCATATGATCGGCCCGTTCATCCAGACGGTCGTGGATGCCAGCGAGGGCAACCTGCAACTGCCCCCGGGCATGACTGCGCCGCCTGATCTCTACACGATCCTCGCGATGCCAACGTCGAAAGCGGGCAACACCGCGGCACAGAACGAGGCATTGCGGCAGGCCAAGAATGTCAAGCTGCGCGAAATCACGACCTGGATGCGCACGAATCTGACGGCGATGGTCGTCAACCTTTACGACAGCTTTCAGGAAGGCCGGCCGCTGGCGGACCGCCTGGCCTCGCTCACCTCGCCCGATTTCGGGCTCGTCTTCGGTGGCACACAGGTGATCCGCCAGTTCATCCAGTCGATTCTGCCCAACGAACCGCTTCCCTTCATGGACAAGTCCTTGGCTGATCTGGTGGCGGATGCGCTCGATGAGGTGCGCAATTTCGACAGGCTGACCCACAACCGCATGTTTGTGCCTGAAGATATGGAGCGGCTGGAAATCGGCGTGCTCACCCCCTTCGCATGGGGCGACAACATGAAGCTCGAAGTGGTCTTTTCGATCATCGACGGCGCTCACGGGCACGAGGGCAAACCGGGCTACGACCCCTCGCTGCGGATTGTCCAGACGCTGGAGCCGGCCTTCATGAAGGGCCAGCGCGTGAGCTTCGATCTGCCGTCGCAGGTGCCGGGCGAGGTGGTGAGCTTCACTATCCGACATGCCGGGATGGAGGTGAAGGCTCCGCCCGACGAACTCTTGTTGAGCGATCTCGCCCTCGAGATCGGCAGCAAGGTGGCGCGGACCTTCTTTGAAACGCTTCCCGGGCAGGAGTGGGTCCCCAACCTTTCGGCCCTCATGATCCTCGACGATATCAAGCTGACCAAGGACAACCCCCAGCGGATCGCCAGCACCGGCCCGGGGGCCGAGGCGATCACGCTGGACGAAGCCCGCGCGATGGCGGAAACCGCGCTGGGCATCTGGGCCGACAGCGGCCTGCTGCCAATGGTCGAGGAACTGGCCAGCGTGGAGATCCGCGTGGGCGATCTGGAAGACGGCATTCTCGCGCTCTTTGCCGATGGCGTGATCACCGTCGATCTGGATGCCTCCGGCCACGGCTGGTTCATCGACGCGACCCCACTCGAGCAGGAAGAATTCGAGGCTGTGGAGGGCGCACCGCATGTCTTCCTCGCGGCCGAAGGCCCCGCAGCCGGGCGCGTCGATCTGCTGACGGTGCTGCTGCACGAATATGGCAACGCCTATGGCCTGAACGATTATCCCGGCCTCGGCGATCCGGGCTTCGTGATGAACGCCTATATCGAAACCGGGATGCGCCGGCTGCCCTCGGCGATGGATGTGCAGCTTGTGCCGCCGCCCGCCCCGCCGCCCGATCCCGGCGCGGGTATGCTGGGCCCGGCGCCCCAGACCGCCCCGCCCGCCGGACCGGAGGCGATGTCGGAGGTTGCCGGCAACGGCAGCCATATGGGCGCGATCACCGGCAGCGAGGGCGCCTTCGGCAACGGCAACTTCACCTTGCCGCTGGGCGCGGAAGGTGCGCGCTGGCAGTCCATCGGCAATGTCGAAATCGCGGACGGCCATGCCGTCATCCGCGAGGATGTGGCCCGCATCTCGGGCCTGTTCCAGACCTTCGTGCTGCCGCCCGAGGCAAGCGGGCTGCAATTCACCCTGCGCGATGTCGACCTTCGCGCGACCCCCGGCAGCCCGCCCGATGCCTTCGAGGTGGCGCTGTTCGACAATGCGACGCTGGTCTCTGCGCTGGCAACCATCGACGGATTGGGCGGAACCGATGCCTTCCTGAACCTGCAGGCCGATGGCACGCGCCATGCCGCCGCCGGGGTGGTGGCAGAAGAGATCGGCGGCGATCTGGTCGTCACCGTCGATTTTGACGCGCTGAACGTGCCCCGACCCGAGGTCGTGACGCTGGTTTTCGATCTGATCGGCCTTGGCCGGATCGACAGCAGCGCGCGGCTGGCCGATGTGCGTCTGCTCGGGCTTGCCCCGAACACCGCGCCGGTCGCCGTGGACGACCTTCTGGAGATCGATCAGGGCACTTCGGGCACCGTTGATCTGCTGGCCAATGATTCCGATGCCGAGGGCGACCCGCTGTTTGCCCGCATCATCACTCCGCCCGAAGTGGGGGAACTGGAGGCGCTGGGGGGCGGCGTCGTCCGCTATACCCCGCCCCCCGATTTCCGGGGCGAGGTGACAGCGAGCTATGTTGCCTTCGACGGCGAACTTGAAAGCGAACCGGCGACGCTGCGCATCGTTGTTGCGGCGGTGAACCAGCCGCCCACCCTCGCGCCGGTGCCCGATCAGACCATCGACGCGGGCGCGCCGCTCGATCTGGTGCTGCTGGGCGCGGATGTGGATGACGACGAACTGACCTACCTGCTGCTGGACGGCCCGCCGGGGGCGACCGTCCATCCGGCCACCGGCGCGCTGAGTTGGCCGGGGCAGGAGGCCGGCGGAACCGTCGCCTTCACCGTCGCCGTCAGCGACGGGCAGGCGCAGGCCGAACGCAGTTTCACCGTCACTGTCCGCCCGCCGCCCGAACCGCCCGTGCTGGGCCCGCTTGCCGATCTGACTCTGCCCGAGGGCGCGCTGCGGCAGGTGCAGGCGCTGGCGACCGACCCCGATACCGATCCCGCGCTGCTGGTCTTCACGCTGGAGCCGGGCGCGCCCGACTGGGCCAGCATCACGCCCGAGGGGCTCATCACGCTCGACACCACTGGGCAGGCGGGGGAAAGCGCCACCATCACCCTGCGCGTGACCGATCCCGACGGGCTGTCGGATACCACCAGCTTTGTCGTCACCGTTCTGAGCGTCGCTGCAGAGCCGCCGGTGCTCGGCCCCCTGCCGCCCGAGGTGGTGCTGCGCCCCGGTGAGGTGCTTGCTCTTACCGCCACGGCGACGGACCCGGACACCCCGGCCGAAGATCTGCGCTTTGCTGTCACTGCGCCGCCGGGGGCGGATTTCGTGAGCATGGACGCGATCAGCGGCGCGCTGACCGGCGATCCGGGCGACAGTTTCGGCAGCTTCCAGTTGCGCATCACCGTGCGGGACCCCGACGGGCTGAGCGACGAGGCGCTGATTACCCTGCGTGTGCTCGCGGCCCCGGTGCTCGCCCCCATCCCCGACACGACGCTGTCGGCGGGCACCCAGCTGGCGCTTCTTCCAAGCGCGACGGACCCGGACACTCCGCCCGAAGGGCTGACCTTCGCGCTGGCCGAGGATTTCGGCTGGCTGGTCATCGACCCGGCGACCGGCGCGATTTCCGGCGAAAGTAGCGGCCGCGAAGGCGATGTCATCGTCACCGTCATCGTGACGGATACCGACGGGCTGCAGGACAGCACCAGCTTCACGCTGAGCGTCGCCGCCCCGCCACCCGCCGCCCCGGTGCTGACCATGCCGGCGGAGCAGATCCTCGTCGCGGGCGACCCGCTGCTGGTGCAGGCAACGGCGACGGATCCGGACACGCCCGACGAGGACCTGCGCTTTGCCCTCGGCCCGGGCGCGCCAGACTGGGTGCAGATCGACGCCGAAACCGGCGTGATCTCGGGCGACACCACCGATCAGGCGGGCGCGCTGACGCTGATTGTTATCGTGACCGATACCGACGGGCTGACCGATGCGGGCAGCTTTGACATCACCATCCGCGCGCGCCCGCAATTCGACAACATTACCGATTATCTGATCGACGCCGGCGCGTTCTTGCTGGTGCAGCCCCGCGCGACCGATGCCGACACCCCGCCCGAGCAACTGAGCTTTGCCCTGCTTTCCGGGCCGGACTGGCTAGAGATCGACCCGGCGACCGGCGCGCTGTCGGGCACCGCGCCGGAGGATGCGGAGGGCGTCGAGACCGTGCGCCTGATGGTCAGCGATCCCGATGGGCTGTCGGACGAGTTGTCGTTCAACATTCAGGTGGTCGCGCCCGGCGCTCCGGCACCTCAGCCGCCGGCGCCGGGTGACGGGCCGGGCTTCGGCCCCGTCGTCGCCCCGGGTTTCGTGGCCGTGCCGGGCCTGACCCCCGGTATCGGGCCTCTGGTCGAGCCGCCGCAGGTGCCCGTTGGTTCCCCCGGCCTCGCGTGGGAAAGCGCGGCGTTGCCGCTCTATGGCCCGGCCGGCCCGCTCGATTGTGACCCGCGGCTAGATCTGCGGCTGATGCCGGCGGCCGAATTCGATGCGCAGCGCCATGTGGGGCTGCCGGTGCTTTTTGAAAGTGCAGGCGGCGTGCGCCAGATCGTGATGGAGGTCAGCCATCTGTCGGGCGCGATCGTGCTGGATAGTGCCACGCTTGCACCCGCGCTGGGCGGGCGCGCGACGCTCGATATCACACCGTTCGAACGCGGCGGGCGCGAGGGGTTGCGGATCACGCTGCTGGCGCCGGCCGGGCTGCCGGGGGGCGCGCTGGAGTTGCTGCAGCTGCGGCTGCGCGCCGATGCGATCAGTTCGGGGGCGCTGTCGGGCGCCGATCTGACGCTGGAGATGCTATCGGTGAACGGGCAGGACATCTGCCTGCCCCTGACCGAGGCTGGCGCGCTGGAGGCCGCGCCGGCGGCGCCCGGCGCCATGCGCCTCGCCGCCACGCCCGCAGCTTCGGATGCACCTGCGCAGGCGCCCGGGCTCGCGCTGACGCTGGGCTTTTTCGATGCAGAGGTGACGCAGCCAGGGCTGATCGATCCGGCCGGGCTGGAGGGCGGGCTTCTGCCGCTGCGCTTGGCGGGGTTCGGCGCGGGCACGCAGGCGCGGCTGGCGCTGGAATACGATCCGGCCGCGCTGGTGCTGGACGGAGTCGAAGGCCAGCCCGGCCTTTGGCTGGAACATGTGGCGGTGGGGCGGGCCGATCTGGTCATCTCGGACGCTGCCGGGGTGGCGATGGGGGCGGTGCTTCTGGCGGCGCTGCGCCTGTCGCGCCCGCGCGGGGGCACGGGGGCGCGGCTGGGGCTTTTGCGCTTGCGCGCGCTTGAGGTGGACGGGGTCACGCTTGACCTAGCGGAGGACGGCGCGGCGGCCAGTACAGCGGCCGCTCCCGATCTTTTGCCGCCCGCCGCCGCGCCGCTGCGATGGCAGAGTACCGCGAACACCTTGCCCGCAGAATGACGCCACGACACCGGAAGGACCCAGAATGACCGACGACAAGGCCAACGCTCCCCGCCGAGTCCCCCGGAGCCCCGAAGCCGGCGCCACCCCACAGGCCGCGCATTCCCCGGGGCAGCCCGGCCCGCTGCCGGCAGCAAACGGGCAGGCGGACGGTACGAAGGCGGCGCAGACCTCCGGCAGTGGTGCGGCCGGGCAGGAAAATGCCGCCCGGAGTGCCTCTGCAATGGGCAAACCCTCAACGGGCCAAAGCACTTCGGGCCAAGCCGCGCAGGGCAACCGGGCGCAAGGCCGGCCGGGCGCGGGTGGTGAACAGGGCGCGCACCCGGGTGCGGCAGGTCAGGCCGCGCAGGCGCAGGCCGGGCGCGTGCAATTCGACACCTCGGCGCTGAAAAGCAGCTATTGCAACGTCTGCAACGGCTCCAGCACGCGCGAGGAGGTGGTGCTTAACTTCGGCCTCAACACGTCATGGGACCGCTCGGGCGATGACCGGTTGCAGGTCGCGCTGCACCACCGGGTGATCCTGTCGCCGCAGGCCGCCAAACGAGTGCGCGACATGATGGTGCGCCTCATCGAGGAGCACGAGGCGCGTTACGGCAAGCTCGACGGCTGACGCGATGAGCGTGACCGATGGCAGCGGCACAAGCACCAGCGCCCGGGCCGGCGCGGCGCAGGCTGCGCCAGAGGTCATCACGCTCGAGTCCGGCCTCTGGCAGGCATTTCTGCGCGCCGGCAGCGATGCCACCTTTCTGACCGGCTGGCTCGGCCTGTTGCTCAATCGCCTGCCCGGGGCAGAGGCCGGCGCGGTGCTGGAGGCCGACCACGGCGCCGGCGCCTTTGTGCCGCGCGCGGTGGCGCCTGATCCGCGGCGCGATTTGTCCGATCTGGGCGGCGTGGCCGAACGGGCGCTGTCGGGCGCCCGCCCGCTGGCCGAGGCGGATGCCGAAACCGGCCAGACCCGCCTTGCATGGCCCCTGCGGCTGGGCGAGGGGCCGGTGCGGGCGGTGGTGGTGATCGTGCTGGGCGAAGGCGCCCCCGTCAACTCCCAGACCGCGCTGCGTGATATCCACTGGGCCGCCGGCTGGCTTGCCGCCCGCGGCTGGGAGCAGGAGGCTGACAACCGCGACGGGCAGGTGCGCCGTGCCGCTGTCGCGCTGGACCTGCTGGCGGTGATGGCCGAACATCGACGCCCCGAACCCGCCGCTATGGCCGTGGTCAACGAGGTGCAGCGGGTACTGGCCGCCGACCGCGTGTCCATCGGCCTGCTGAAGGGCACGCGCACCGCGCCGCGGATCAGGTTGCTGGCCATGTCCCATGCGGCATGGTTTCGCAAACGCTCCGCGTTGGCAGAGGCACTGGAAACGGCGATGGAGGAATGCCTCGATCAGGGCGCGCCGGTGACGGTTCCGGCCCTGCCCGCGACGGAGCGGGCGATCCGGGTGGCGCATGACGATCATCTGCGCAATTCGCCCAGCCGTGCGCTTTTGTCCGTGCCGCTGCCCGACGAGAGCGGGATCATCGGCGTTCTGACCGCCGAGCGGCGGGACGAGCGGCCTTTTGCGCCGGACGATCTTCTGATGGCCGAAAGCATCGGTGCTCTGACCGGCCCGGTTCTGGTGCTCAAGGCCCGCAACCGGCGTTGGTTTGCCGGGCGGCTGGTGGATGGCACGCTGCATGTGCTGGGCATCCTGCTGGGGCCGCGCCGACTGGGCTGGAAACTGCTGGCGGTGGCGATCATTGCGCTGGTGGTGGCCGGCGCTACCGTCGCAGCGCCATTCCGGGTGCAGGCCGAGGCGGTGCTGCGCGGCGCGGTCCAGCGTGCGGCGGTCGCGCCCTTTGCGGGCTATGTGGATCAGGCCCCGGCGCGCGCGGGCGATACGGTCGCGGTGGGCGACCTGCTGGCCCGGCTCGACGATACCGACCTGCGGTTGGAGGAATTGCGCTGGCGATCCGAGATCGACCGGCTGGCTGCGCAGGCGCGCGATGCGTTGGCTCAATATGACCGCACGCAGGTCGCGCTTCTGGAAGCGCAGATCGAACAGGCCCGCGCCCAGTTGCGCCTGACCGAGGCGCGGCTGGCGCGCACCCGGATCACCGCGCCCATCGGAGGCATGGTCGTGGCGGGCGATCTGAGCCAGAGCCTCGGCGCGCCGGTTCAGGCCGGCGAGGTGCTGTTCGAGGTGGCCCCGTTGGATGCTTTCCGCATCGACATCCATCTGGACGAACGCGACCTGCGCTTTGTCGAGGCCGGGCAGACCGGGCGGCTGGTCCTGACCGGCGAGCCGACCGAGGGCCGCCCCTTCACTGTTAACCGCATCACCCCGATCAGCGAGCCGCGCGACGGGATCAACACCTTCCGCATCGAGGCCGAACTTCTGCCCGCGGCCAGCGCCACCTCGCGCCTGCGCCCGGGCATGGAGGGGGTCGCCAAGATCGAGGTCGACCGCGCGCTGCTGTCGTGGATATGGACGCGGCGGCTGGTGGACTGGCTGCGCCGCACAGCATGGACATGGCAGCCCTGACATGGCGGACGAAGCCTATCTGAGCCAGATCTGGTATCGCGTGGCCCGGCTCACGCCGCGGTTGCGGCCCCATGTGAAGGTCCACCGGCACCGCTATCGCGGGCAGGCGTGGTATGTGCTGCACGATCAGGCCACGGGGCGCATCCACCGCTTTACCCCGGCGGCCTACATGCTGATCGGCCAGTTCGACGGCACCCGCAGCGTCGATGAGGTCTGGCAGGCCATCGCCGCCACGCTGGATGCCGACGCGCCCAGTCAGGACGAGGTGATCCGCCTTCTGTCGCGGCTGCACCAGAACGATCTGATCCAGTATCGCTCCGCCCCCGATGTGGCCGACCTCCTGGAACGCTACAACCGGCAGCATTACCAGTTGCTGAAACAGAACCTGACCAACCCGGTGATGTTCCGCGTGCCGCTGTGGGATCCGGATGCCTTTCTGGCGCGCAGCCTGCCCTTCGTGCGCCCGCTTCTGGGCTGGTTCGGGCTGTTTCTGTGGATCGCGGTGCTGGTGGCGGGGCTGATCACCGCGGCGTTGAACTGGGGCCGGCTGACCCATAATCTCGGCGATCAGTTGATGAGCGCCACGAACCTGATCGTGATCGCGCTCAGCTATCCGGTGATCAAGGCGCTGCACGAACTTGGCCACGGCTGGCTGACCAAGGTCCGCGGCGGCGAGATCCGCGAATGCGGCATCATGTTTCTGGTGTTCTACCCCGTGCCTTACGTCGATGCCTCGTCCGCATCGGCCTTTCGCAACAAATGGGACCGCGCCGCGGTGGCGGGGGGTGGCATCATCGTCGAGACCTTCGTCGCCGCCGTGGCGGTGATCGTCTGGGCCTCGGTGGAGCCCGGAATGGTCAGCGCCATCGCCTATAACCTCGTGATCATCGGCTCGGTCTCGACGCTGGTGATCAACGGCAACCCGCTGCTGAAATTCGACGGCTATTACGTGCTGTCCGACCTGATAGAAAGCCCCAACCTCGCCACGCGGGCGAACAATTACTGGGGCCACATTATCCAGCGCTATGTCTTCGGCGCGCGACAGTTGCGCGAGGAGATCGCGACACCGGGCGAAAAGGCATGGTTTCTGGCCTATGCGCCGGCGGCCTTCGTCTATCGCATGGTGGTAATGCTGGGCATCGCCTTTTATGTGTCGGGCCATGCCTTCATCCTTGGCGTGCTGATCGCGGCGTGGTCGCTGTTCAACGCCGTCGTCAAACCCGCTTTCAAGCATCTGCGCCATGTCGTCACCTCGCCCAAGCTGCGCAAGGTGCGCAGGCGCGCCATGGGCTGGACCTTTGGCACCATCGGTGTTCTGGTGCTGGCGCTGCTGGCGGTGCCGCTGCCCCTGCGCACCGATACCGAGGGCGTGATCTGGCTGCCCGATGCCGCCCATGTCCGGGCCAGAACGGCTGGCTTCGTCGTCGATCTGCCGGCCGGCCGCGGGGCCGAGGTGGCGGCGCAGTCCGTGCTCGCCCGGCTGGAGGAGCCGACGCTTTCCGCCCGGATCGACGCGCTGGAATGGCGCGCAGAAGAGATGCGGCGCCGTGCGCTTGCCCTGTCGGTGAACGACCGCGCCGGTGCCGAAGTGGCTGAATTGCAACGGCAGGAGGCGCTGGCCGAACTGGCGCGTGAACGCGCGCGGGCCGCGGCGTTGAGTATCCGCGCGCCGCTGCATGGCCGGTTCGAGCCGGCGATGTCGCCAGAGGCGATGCCGGGCCGCTATCTGGCCGAAGGCGACCTGATCGGCTTTGTCCTGCCGCCACGGGCAGAGGTGGCGCGCATCGTGGTCACACAAGACAACAACGCGCTGGTGCGCGAACGCACCCGCGATGTCGAGATCAAGCAGGCCGGCCATCTGGAGGCCCGCCACCGCGCCGCGATCCTGCGCGAGGTGCCCTCGGCCCAGAACGTCCTGCCCAGCCCGGCGCTCGCGCGGGCGTCCGGCGGGCGCTTCATGACCGATCCGACCGATGCCGAGGGGCTGCGCGTGCTCGATCAGATCTTCATCTACGATCTGGCCTTGCCCGAGGGGCTGGCCGGTGCGCCCTATGGCACGCGGGTTCATGTGCGTTTCGATCACGGGATGGAGCCGGCGGCGGCCCAGATCATCCGCCGGGTGCGTCAGCTTCTCTTGCGGCATTTCGATGCCTGAGGTGCAGGGCATCCTCGGCTTCGGCCGACTGGCGCGCGGGGTCGCGCCCTATCTGGAATTGGCCGATCCGGTCTCCAACGCCTTCGACCGATGGCTGGAACGGCGGCTGGGGGCGGTGATGGCGCGGCTGCCGCTGACGCGGACGCGGCTGGCGCGGCGGGCCGCGGGAATCATTGCCCAAGGCGCGGCGCTGTCGCATCTGGATGACGCAGCCCTGCGCACCCGGGCGCTCGCGCTGCGCGGCCGCCTGTTGGCGCGGCCCTCGGATGCCGCGACGCGCGATCTGGCCTTTGCCATGGTGCGCGAGGCCACGGGCCGTTGTCTGGGCAAGCTGCATTACAAGGTGCAGATCATGGGCGCGCTCGCGCTATACGAAGGCCGCATGGTCGAGATGGCGACGGGCGAGGGCAAGACCCTGACCGCTGCGCCGGCGGCCGTGGTCGCAGCGCTGTCGGGCCTGCCGGTGCATGTGGTCACCGTCAATGACTATCTCGCCGCACGGGATGCCGAGGAGTTGCGCCCGGTCTTTGATTTCTTCGGCCTCTCGGTCGGCGTGATCGACAGCGATATGGACCCGGCCGCGCGCATCGCCGCCTATCGCTGCGACATCACCTATGTCTCCAACAAGAACCTGACCTTTGACTATCTGCGCGACCGGGTCGGACTGCGGCAGGCCCGTGGGCAGGGCCGGCGGCAGGTGCGCGCGCTGATCGAGGGCAATGCCGCGCCGGGGGCGGGGCTGATGCTGCGCGGGCTGGCCTTTGCCATCGTGGACGAGGCCGACAGCGTTTTCGTGGACGAGGCGCGCACGCCGCTGATCCTGTCGGCCACCGCCGATGATGCGGAGGCCGCGGCGCTTTACGCCACCGCGCTGCGGCTCGCCCGCGGGCTGGAGCGGAGGCGGGATTTCACTCTGGATGCGATGCTACGCAACATCACCCTGACCGAGGCGGGCAAGGCCCGGCTGACCGAGGCAGCCGAGGCCGAGGGCCTGCCCGGGCTCTGGCGGATACGCCGCGCGCGTGAGGAATTGGCGCGACAGGCGCTGTCGGCACTGTGGCTGTTCGAGGCCGGTCGCGACTATGTGGTGCAGGACGGCAAGGTTCAGATCGTGGACGAGTTCACCGGCCGGATCATGGCCGACCGCAGCTGGCAGGGCGGGCTGCATCAGATGATCGAGGCGCGGGAGGGGCTGGAGGTGACCGGGCGCAAGGAAACCCTCGCGCGGATCACCTATCAACGCTTCTTCCGGCGCTACGCGCGACTATCGGGGATGACCGGCACCGGCATGGAACTGGCCGGTGAATTCCGCGAGGTTTTCGGCCTGCCCACCCTGCGCATCCCGACCCACCGGCGCAGCCAGCGACGGCATCTGGGCACGCGGATGCTGCGCACGGAGGCCGAGAAATGGGAGGCCGTGGCGGTGCGGGTGGCCGAAGTGCACGCCACCGGCCAGCCGGTGCTGATCGGCACGCGGTCGGTGGAGGCGTCGGAGCGGGCGGCGGCGGCGCTGGCGGAGCGGGGCCTGCCGGCGGTGGTGCTGAACGCCACGCAGGATGCAGAAGAGGCCGCCATCGTCGCCCGGGCCGGCACGCTGGGCGCAGTGACCGTGGCCACCAACATCGCCGGAAGGGGCACCGACATCCGGCTGAGCGAGGGGGTGGCGGGCCTTGGCGGGCTGCATGTGATCCTGACGGAGTTTCACGAATCGAGCCGCATCGACCGCCAGCTTTACGGCCGCGCGGGCCGGCAGGGCGACCCGGGAAGCACCGAGGCGATCGTCTGTCTGGAGGATGAGTTGTTCGCCCGCTTCGCGCCTTTGCTGCACGCGCTGGCGTGCCGGGCGCCGCTGCGCCCGCTCTGCGCGCTCATGCGCCGGCAGGCACAGGCGCGCGCGGAAGCCGAACATGCCACGACCCGCGCCGAACAGACCCGCGCCGACCGCGACTCGGAGCGCGCGCTGGCCTTTACCGGTCCGCTGGAATAGCGCGCCGAACCTGCGACGGGGCCGTATCATCGGACGGGGGGGCGGCCTCGGGGGGGATTGACCCCCCGCTCGGCCGCCGCGCGCACGCAGGCGCGCATCGGCACGCGCGCCCGGTGGCTTCGCCGCCCTGGGCTGGGGGCTCCGCACAAGCAGTGCCCGCGCCCGCCGCGTATCGACAGCGCCCTGTCGCTGGGTCATCTTTCGCCCGATGCGGAAAGCGGTGGCAGAAGGGCGGCGCGGATGAAGATTGCAGGGGCCATTCTGGCCGGAGGGGCGGGCCGCCGGCTGGGCGGGGTCGACAAGGCGCGGCTCGACCTGGGTGGAGAATGGATGGCGGCACGGGTGGCCGCGCGGCTTGCGCCGCAGGTCGACCAGCTGGCGCTGGTCGCGCGGGGCGATCCCGCGCGCTTCGCCCCTCTTGTCCTGCCGGTTCTGGCCGATGGCATTCCCGGGGGCGCCGGCCCGCTGGCGGGGCTGCTGGGTGCGCTCGACTGGGCGGCGGAGATCGGTGCCGAGGCGGTTCTGAGCGTGCCGGTTGACACGCCCTTTCTGCCGCCCGATCTGGGTGCCCGGCTGGCGAGTGCGCTGGGCGCCGGACCTGCTGCCATCGCCGTGGCGGGCGGCCGGCGCCATCCGGTTTGCGGGCTCTGGCGGGTGGCGCTGCGCGGACCACTGCGCGCGGCGCTGGAAGGCGGGATGCGCCGCGTTGACGCTTTCGCCACCGGCATCGTGGCGGCGGAGGCGACCTTCGACGCCGCGGAGGCGTTTCTCAACATCAACACGCCCGAAGACCTGCGCGCCGCGCGGGCGCGCGCGGCGGCGGCGCGCCCTGTCGCTGGCGGCTTCGACCGTATCGTGATGGTCGACTGGTCCGCAAGCGGCGCGCCCTCGCCGCGAAAGCCGTCTGCCGATGCGATCTGGATCGGCACAGCCGACGAGAACGGCGCTCAGGCGACGTATCACCGCACGCGGGCGGAGGCCGAAGCGGCGCTGGGCAACGCTTTCGCCAAGGTGCGCGCGCAGGGTGCCCGCGTGCTTGCAGGATTCGATTTCCCTTTGGGCTATCCCACCGGATTCGTCCGCTGCCTGACCGGCGCGCAAAGCGCCTTCGCGCTGTGGGACTGGCTGGAGGCGCATGTCGAGGACGCGCCCGACAACGCCAACAACCGCTTTCAACTGGCCGCCCGCATAAATGCCCTACTGCACGGACGCGGGCCGTTCTGGGGGCGGCCGGAGGGGCTGAACCTGCCGGACCTGCCCGCGCGCAAGCTGGTCGATTACGGCCCCGCCATGCCAGAGCGGCGCCGGGTGGAGGAGGCCGCGCGCCGGGCGCAGCCGGTCTGGAAGCTCTACACCACCGGGTCCGTGGGGTCGCAGGCGCTACTGGGGCTGCCGATGCTGGCCCGGCTGCGCAAACGCTTTGGCGCAGCTGTCTGGCCGTTCGATGCCCCCGACGGCCCGCTGGTTCTGGCCGAGATCTATCCGGCGGTGATCGAGCCGGAGGTGAAGGCCGCGATGACGGAAGGCACGATCAAGGACGCGCTGCAGGTGCGGCTGCTGGCGCAAGCCTTCTGGCGGTTGCAGGCCGGTGGCGGGCTCGCGGACGCCTTCGCCGCCGCGCCGGACTGGCCGGGACGGCAGGAGGAGGGCTGGATCCTCGGCGTGGGCGTGGAAGCCGCGCTACGGGCCGCGGCGCGTCAGGCCGACAGCCCGCCCGGCAGGTCGGGCCGGTCGAGCGCGCCAAAGCCGTAGTGGCGCAGCCAGCGCAGATCGGATTCGAAGAACGCCCGCAGGTCGGGGATACCGTATTTCAGCATCGCGATCCGATCGATTCCCATGCCGAAGGCGAAACCCTGCCACTGATCCGGGTCGATCCCGCCGGCGCGCAGCACATGGGGGTGGACCATGCCGGAGCCGAGAATCTCCATCCAGCTGTCACCCTCGCCGATTTTCAATTGACCGCCTTCCCATGAGCAGCGGATGTCCACCTCGGCCGAGGGTTCGGTGAACGGGAAATGGGAGGCGCGAAAGCGCAACTCTACCCCGTCGACCTCGAAAAAGGCGCGGCAGAATTCCTCCAGCACCCATTTCAGATTGGCCATCGACAGGTCGCGATCGATCGCCAGCCCCTCGACCTGATGGAACATCGGCGTGTGGGTCTGGTCCATGTCCATGCGATAGACGCGGCCCGGCGCGATCACCCTCAGGGGCGCACCACGGGCCTGCATGGCACGTATCTGCACCGGCGAGGTATGGGTGCGCAGCACATGGGGCGGGCGGTTGTCGCCCGCATCGCGGTGCATGAAAAAGGTGTCGTGCTCCTGCCGCGCCGGGTGTTCGGGGGCGATGTTCAGCGCGTCGAAATTGTACCAGTCGGATTCGACCTGCGGGCCTTCGGCCACGGCAAAGCCCATGTCGGC
>SKUV01000367.1 GCA_007129775.1 Paracoccaceae bacterium
GAAGGTCCAGCCGAGGATCTTGAAAAAACGTCGCATGAGATGAAATCCTTTCGTCGCTTCAAGCCGCGCGCCCGCGCAGGACACGCGCATTCCACCAAAAGATCACCGGCGTCAGCAGCACCGTCGGGCCAAGCCACGTCACAAGCTCCGGCAGGAAGGCCAGGTTCGTGGTGACGAATGCGGTGATCGCGGCGATCGTGCCGGCCAGCATCCGCGTCAGATGCCGGGAGATGCGGTTTTTGCCGGTGATCGGCCCCGCGCGCCAGTCGCGCCAGTCCGACAGCGCCATGGTCAGACCGATGGCACCGAAGACCAGCAGGATCACCGGCTGCGCCCCACCGGCGCCGGCCAGCCCCGCGACGCCCGCGCCCAGCATCGCGAGCCCCGCGAGCCCCATCACTGCGCCCATGGCGTGATCGGGCCAGCGCGGTTGGCCGCCGCGCACCACCCCGGCGCGCCAGCCGGTGAAAACCAGAAAGAAGCTGAAGATCGCCACCGCCAGCAGGAAAGCATTGGGTCGCAACGTCACCAGTGCCAGCGATGTGGCGCTGACCGCGAACATGGCCGCGACATAGGCAAGCCCCGCGCGCCGATGCAGCACGCCCCCCTTGGCACTGCCCAGCGCCAGCCCGGCGGTGCCCAGCGCGGCAAAGCCAAAAGCAATGTGACTCCAGAGGATGTATGCAAACATGGCGGCGTCTCCCTGTGTCCGGCCCTGCGGTTCGCGCAGCGGATGGCACGACCGCCCCGAAGCGGGCGAGCCTGCTTTCGCGGAAGGGTTGGCGTCCTGCGTCAACGGCATGCTAGATCCGTTCACGATGCGCGAACGACTTGGAAAAATCGTCGCCCGCTTCGCCGCCCGCGCGGGGCCGGCACTGGCGGTGGGGGTGGTGCTGGGGGCTTTGGGGCCCTTCGGCACCTATCAGGCGCTGCCGCTCGGGCCGCGCATGGGCTACTGGCTGGCGGTGGTGGCGCTGAACTGGCTGCTCGCCGATACGATCATCCGGCGGGTGGAGGCGCATCTGGGCGATGTGCTGCCGGTGCCGCGGGTATCGGTGCCGCTCGGCGGTGCGGCGCTGGCGGCGCTGCCCGCGACCGGGGTGGTGGCGCTGGCCGGGCATCTGACCGGGCTGGGCTGGCCGGGCAATGTGGCGGTGCTGTTTGCACAGGTGCTGCTGCTTTTGTGCGTGATCGCCCTGCCCGTCTATACCTTCGAGGACCTGCGCGAGACCGCCCGACGCGCCGCACCGGAGAGGCCGGAGGGCCCCGACCTCTTTCTGCGCCGGCTCCGCGCTCCGCCGCCCGGGCCGATCCTGTGTCTTGAGATGCAAGACCATTATCTGATCGTGCATTGGGACGGCGGGCAGGAGATGATCCTGTGCCGGATGGAGGACGCCGCGCGCGAACTGGAGCGGCTGGGCAAGCGCGTCCACAGGTCATGGTGGGTGGCCGATACCGCCCGGCGCGGCCTGTCCCGCGATGGCCAGAAACTCGCCATCCGGCTCAGCGACGGCAGAGAGATTCCCGTCGGCCGCAGCTATCGCCCGGCCCTGCGCGCCGCCGGCTGGATCTGAACCGCCTTGGCAAGCCGCGCCAAGCGCCTTGCGGAAAACTGGCTGCGGGAGGTGTCTGGAGGCGAGTACCGGAATCGAACCGGTGTACACGGATTTGCAATCCGCTGCGTAACCACTCCGCCAACTCGCCCCGGCTTGGTGTCGCCGCAGGGATAGGCGATCCGCTGCGACAGTGCAAGAGATCGCGACATGGGGCGGGAATGGCCCGGGGGGTGAATGGGGCCCTTGGCCCACTCTCCGGACGCGGGGCGCTGCCCGGAGGCACCCGCGGCACTCACCGAAGGGGCGGAGGCCGGGCCTGTGGAAAGGGCCACCCGCTAGCCGCGCAGCAGACCCTCCAGATAGGCGCCATAGGCATTCTTGCGGAAGGTCTCGACCCGGGCGCGCAACTGCTCGGCATCGATCCAGCCAGCGGCATAGGCCACCTCGTCGGGCGAGCCGACCTGCAGCCCCTGCCGCGCCGTCAGGGTGCGCACGAAATTGCCCGCATCCAGCAGGCTGCCGTGGGTGCCGGTATCCAGCCAGGCCACGCCGCGCCCCATTGTTTCGACCGACAGACGCCCCTCGGCCAGATAGAGGCCCAGAAGATCGGCGATCTCCAACTCGCCCCGGGCGGAGGGGCGCAGCGTCGCGGCCTTGTCGGGCGCTGTCGGATCCAGGCAGTAAAGCCCGGTGACCGCATAGGACGACGGCGGCACCTGCGGTTTCTCGACAATCGCGCGCACCCGGCCCCCGGCGTCGAAATCGATTACGCCATAGCGCTCGGGATCAGCCACCCGGTAACCGAAGACGGTCGCGGTATCGTGCCGCCCCGCCGCGCGCTGCAGCGCCTCGCGCAGCCCGCCGCCGAAAAAGATGTTGTCGCCCAGAACCATCATCGACGGGGCGCCGGCCAGAAAGTCGCGCGCCAGCAGATAGGCCTGCGCGAGCCCGTCGGGGCTGGGCTGCACGATCCAGTCGAAGCGCAAGCCCCACTGGCTGCCATCGCCCATCAGGCGCTGGAACTGGGCCTGATCCTCGGGCGTGGTGATGATGGCAATCTCGCGGATGCCGGCCAGCATCAGCACGGTCAGCGGATAATAGATCATCGGCTTGTCGTAGACCGGCAGCAACTGCTTCGACACCGCCATGGTGATCGGGTAGAGCCGCGTGCCCGACCCGCCGGCCAGAAGGATACCCTTGCGCTGCGTCATTTCTCGCCCCCCTGCGACAGGCCCAGCCGCCGCCCCACGCCTCGCCGCGCCTGCAAGGGGCGCCACCAGGCTTCGTTGTCCAGATACCACGCCGCGGTGCGCCGTAACCCCTCGTCGAGCGTCACGCGGGGCTGCCAGCCCAGTTCGGCGCGGATGCGGCCCGCATCGATGGCATAGCGGGCGTCATGGCCCGGGCGGTCGGGCACGAAAGTGATCAGATCGGCATGGGGGCCCTCGGCGCGCGGGCGCATCCCATCCAGCACCGCGCAGATGCGGCGCACCAGATCGAGGTTGGTGCATTCGTTCCCGCCACCGATGGCATAGCTGCGCCCCACCGCCCCGCGCTCCAGCACCAGCAAAAGCGCCTCGGCGTGATCCTCGACATAGAGCCAGTCGCGCACGTTGGAGCCGTCGCCATAGATCGGCAGCGGCCGGCCCGCCAGCGCGTTGAGGATCACCACGGGGATCAGCTTTTCGGGGAAATGATAAGGGCCGTAGTTGTTGGAGCAGTTCGACAGCACCACCGGGAGGCCATAGGTATGGTGCCACGCCCGCACCAGATGATCGCTCGCCGCCTTGGAGGCCGAATAGGGCGAGCGCGGATCATAGGGCGTATCCTCGGCGAAGAGCCCCTCGGGGCCGAGGCTGCCGAAGACCTCGTCGGTGCTGATGTGGTGAAAGCGGAACGCCGCCGGCTGCCCCTGCGCATGCCAATAGCCGCGCGCGGCCTCCAGGAGGGTGAAGGTTCCGTTGACATTGGTTTCGATAAAATCCGCCGGCCCGTCGATGGACCGGTCCACATGGGATTCGGCGGCCAGATGCATGATCGCATCGGGGCGGTGGCTGGCGAAGATCCGCTCCATGGCCGCGCGGTCGCGGATATCGGCATGTTCGAAGGCATAGGCCGGGTTGCCCGCCACGCCCGCGACGTTGTCGAGGCAGGCGGCATAGGTCAGCGCATCGACATTCACCACCCCATGGCCACGCGCCACCGCCAAACGCACCACCGCCGAGCCGATGAAGCCCGCGCCGCCCGTCACCAGCAGCTTCATGCCCGGCCCGCCATGATGAAGGGGCTGTCCCAATTGCCAAGACCCGGCGCAGCGGCGTCCTTGTCCGAAAGCTGCGGCGCGGCAATGCCCCAGTCCAGCCCGATGCTGTTCCAGCGCACCGCGCCGTCGGCCTCGGGCGCATAGAAACCGCTGCACTTGTATTGCACCTCGCAATCCTCCGTCAGAGTGAGGAAGCCGTGCAAGAAGCCCTCGGGCACGAAAAGCTGATAGCCGTTTTCGGCCGAAAGCTCCGCCGTGGCCCATTGCCCGTAGCGCGGTGAGCCGCGCCGCACATCCACGGCCACATCAAGGATACGCCCGCGCGAGCAACGGACCAGCTTGGCCTGCCCATGGGGCGGGCGCTGATAATGCAGCCCGCGCAGGGTGTGGCGCGGCGCGGAATAGGAATGGTTGTCCTGCACGAAATCCGGCAGCGTCAGCCCCGCCGCAGCAAGACTGCGCGGGTTCCACGTTTCGCAGAACCACCCCCGTGCATCGCCGAAGCGGGGCGGAACGATCACGACGACCTCGGGCAGGGCCGTCGGGTGAATTTGCGGCACGGGGCCCTCCTTTCCCGGGCGCCGACGGGGCGCCGCGCCGTCATCGCCCTGGATTTCGCCATTTCAAGGGCGGAACCGCGACGAATGTGGCCCAATGGAAAGGGGTTGTATAGGGCGGGCCGCTGCCAGGGCCGGCAGCGGTTGCGTGTTCAGCGCGGGGACCGTTTGGCGAGGATGCGCTGCAAGGTGCGGCGGTGCATCGACAGCCGGCGCGCGGTCTCGCTCACATTGCGCTCGCATTGCTCGAAAACGCGCTGGATATGCTCCCATTTGACCCGGTCGGCGGACATCGGATTTTCCGGCGGCGGCGGCAGGGTATCGCTCAGTGCGAGCAGCGCATTGGTGATGTCGTTGGCATCGGCGGGCTTGGACAGGTAATCCGTTGCCCCGATCTTGACCGCCGCCACCGCCGTGGCGATTGCGCCATAGCCCGTCAGAACCACGATCCGGCAATCCGGGCGCCGCTCTCGCAGCATCTCCACCACGTCGAGCCCGTTGCCGTCCTCCAGCCTCAGATCGACCACGGCATAAGCCGGCGGGCGGGCGCGGGCTATGGCCTTTCCCGCCGCCACGCTGTCGGCTGTCTCGGGCTCGAAGCCGCGTTTTTCCATGGCCCGCGCCAGCCGGCGCAGAAACGGCTCGTCATCATCGACCAGCAGCAAGGTCGGATCGCGGGCGATCAATGTCTGGGCTTCGTCCTTCATGGCCTCGGGTATCCTCGGAAATGTCGTTACACGATAACTAGGTTTGTGCAGGCATCCGGTCAATTTTCCGGGTGATGCGACGCCATGTTGCGCTGCCCGAAATAGCAGGCGACCCGTTCGGCAAGCTCGTCCGGGCCCTTGTCACGCGCGAAGGCCGCGACCGGACCACGGTCCGGCAGATGCAGGTAGGTGTCGGTGGAATGGGTGACGCGATAGGCGCCGTCCGGCCCCGGAGGCTCCTTGGCATGGCGCACCCCGTAATTTGCCGCCGCCGCAGCGACGGCGTCGGGCGCACCGGTCAGGGCGACCATCTCCGGATGATAGGTGCGCACCAGCCCGGCGAGCGCCTCGGGCGTGTCGCGCGCCGGATCGAGGGTGATGAAGACCGGCCGCAATTCGATTCCGTATTCGGTCAGGATATCGGTGGCGAGCGCGTTGCGGTCCAGATCCAAGGGGCAGATGTCGCGACACGATCCATAGCCGAAATAGACGAGCCCGGGCAGTGCCATCACTTCGCGGTCCGACAATTCGCGCCCGTCGCTGTCACGCAGGGTAAAGCGGCCCGAAAACCCTGCAACATCCGCGGCCCCTGACCCGCCGCCACAGGCCGCGAAGTCATCCCGCGGCGCCTGCAACTCGTTAGACAGCATCAGATACCCCAGCCCGCCCAGCAAGGCCGCCACCATCACCGCAGCCGATACCGCGTAAAATCGCACCTTCATACGCCCGAACACCGGCGAAGCCGCCACACCAAAACGTCATCCCGTGCCGCACCGGGGCGGCGACAATACGTCCACCCCCGGCAGCCCCTTGGACATTGAACACCGGGAATGGCCCGCTTAACAATGAAAAACCGGCCGGCGCCGGCGCTATTGCCCCTCATACAGGGCTGGATCCGATGAACGCTCCGACGCTGGGATTGATGGACGACCAGACGCGCAGCCAATGGGTGCGCCTGCGCACGCTGATCCTGCTGCGCTGGATGGCCATCGGCGGCCAGATCGCCGCGCTGCTCGCGGCGGATCGTATCGTCGGTATCCAGCTTGACCTCGGCCTGTGCCTGCTCGCGGTCGGGGCGGCGGTGATCGCGAACCTGCTGGCGATGTTCCTCGCCCCCGAAAACAAGCGGTTGTCGGAATCCGAGGCGATGCTGACGCTGCTCTTCGACATCTCGCAACTCGCGTTCCTGCTGTATCTGACCGGCGGGCTTAGCAATCCGTTCTCGCTGCTGATGCTGGCCCCGGTAACGATTTCGGCCACGGCGCTGCGGCTGCGCACGACGCTGTTTCTGGGCGCCGTGGCGATCGGGCTGGTGACGCTGCTGGCGTTTTTCTTCCGTCCGCTGGTGCTGGCCGATGGCACGGTGATCCAGCCGCCACCGCTTTTCGAATTCGGCTACTGGCTGGCGATCGTGATCGGCATCGCCTTTCTGGGCCTTTATTCGCGGCGGGTAGCGACCGAGATTCACACGATGGCGGATGCGCTTCTGGCGCTGCAGATGGCATTGGCGCGCGAACAGAAGCTGACCGATCTGGGCGGCGTCGTCGCGGCAGCGGCGCATGAACTGGGCACGCCCCTTGCCACCATCAAGCTGGTGAGTTCCGAATTGTCCGAGGAACTGGCCGCCCATCCCGACCTGCGCGACGATGCCCTGCTGATCCGCAGTCAGGCCGACCGCTGCCGCGATATCCTGCACTCCATGGGTCGCGCCGGAAAGGACGATCTGCACCTGCGCAGCGCGCCGCTGGCCACCGTGCTGCGCGAGGCCGCAGAGCCGCACATGAACCGCGGCAAGACGCTGCATTTCGCGATCGCCCCAGGCCCCGGCGCCGAGGAACGACAGCCCTCCATCCTGCGCCTGCCGGAGCTGATTCACGGGTTGCGCAACCTGATCCAGAACGCGGTGGATTTCGCCGCGACCACCGTTTGGGTCGATGCCGAATGGACCGCGACGAACGTGACCCTGCGGATCATCGACGACGGGC
>SKUV01000229.1 GCA_007129775.1 Paracoccaceae bacterium
CGACACGAGCGACCACCAGCTGCTGCCGTGGCCGTTCCACCACCAGCGCAGCGTCCCGCTCGCACAGGTAGCCCGGACCCAGACAGGCGTTGAGCACGGTGGCGGCCTGCGACACCCGCCGGTCCGCGTCACCGTCTAGCCGGGCCACGACAGCCTCGCCCGCGCGCCAGAGCGCGAGCGCCGCCAGCACCAGCAACAGTTGCAGCACCGCCCCCGCCGCCGCCTGAAACCGCAGGGCAAGGTCGGGATGGGTCATCCATTCGAGGATCTGGACCGCCAGCGTCGGCGGGCGCGTGGGCCCGAGGATCAGCGCCACATCCACCACCGACATGGAATAGGCCAGCACCGCATAGACCGGCAGGCGGATCTGGGCATAGACCCGGGGCGCCACCGCCTTCATCCAGCCGACGACCCGGCCATATCCCAGCGTGCCCGCCACCATCTGCGCGCGCAGGCTGTCGGCCTGCGGCAGCGCCGCCAGCACCATCAGCAGCAGAAACGGCACCTCCTTCAGCACCAGCCCGGCGACCAGCGCGAGGCCCGCGGCATCGTTGACGATCAGCAGATCGGGCGGACGCTCCCACCCCGTGGCCCATGGCGACAGGCCGCGCGCGATCCAGCCCGAGGGCGCGATCAGAAAGGCGAGGCCGAAGGCCGCCGCCGCATGGGGCAGCGCCAGAAGCGGCGCCAGCGCCCGTGTGACCCAGCGAAAGCTGCGCGTGCCCTGCCATGCGGCGACGATCAGCAGCGTCAGCGCCAGCGAAATGGCCGTGGCCAGTAGCCCGGTGACCACCGACAGCCGCACCGCCGCCCCGAGCCCGGGCCAGCCGAAAAGCGCCTGCCATGGCGTGAGGCTCCATCCGGTGCCGCCCAGCGCGGGCATGTAGCCGAAGGCCGGACCGATCACCCCGGCCAGCCCCGCCAGCACCGGCAGCGCCAGAAAGCCCAGCGCCGCCCAGAGGCCCAGCCGCGACGGCGTCACCGGCCGCTCATGCGCCGGTCATCGTGCCGTGCCGTAACGCGCCACCCAATCCTCGGCGATGCGCGTCATCCACGAGGGATGCGGCTCGTCCAGCCCGGTGCCCATTTCATCGGGCGCGAGCGTGGCGATGCCCAGATCCAGCGCGTCGAAACGCGCGCGATCCTCGGGCGTCAGCCGATCAAGGCCCAGAACTGTCTGAAACCCCAGAACGCCCGGGTCCTGCGCCCGGGCCTGAATCGCCGGATCGAGGATCAGGTTGGCCAGAACCATCGCGCCTTCGCGATTCGCGGCATTGTAGGGGATCGCCAGAAAGGACGAATTCGCCAGCGTGCCCGCGTCGAATACGACGGTGCGTACGCTGTCCTGCAACTCGCCATCGGCAATCGCGGCCGAGGCCCGGCCGGGGTTGAAGGCGAAACCGATGTCGATCTCGCCATCGGCCAGAAGCTGCGCCAGCGCAGGCTCGTTCGCCGGATAGGCCCGGCCCTGCCGCCAGAGGTTCGGCGTGATCTCGTCCAGAAAATCCCACAGCGGCGCGGTCACCGCCGCGTAATCGGCCTCCTGCGCCGGCTGCATCAGCACCGCAGGATCGTCCAGAACGCCGTGCAGGGCCTGTTTCAGAAAGGTCGTGCCCAGAAAATCTGGCGGCTGCGGATAGGTGAAGCGGCCGGGGTTCTCGGCGATCCACGCCCGCAGCGCGGGCAGCGAGCGCGGCGGCTCCGGCACCGTGGCGCTGTCGTATTCGAACACCATCTGAAACACCGCCCAGGGGCTGCCGAAACCCTCCACCGGCAGGGTGAAATCCACCAGAACCGCCGGGTTGGCCTCGGTATCCACCAGCGGCCAGTTGGGCAGCGCCCCGGCGAAGGGACCAAAGAGCAGATCCTGTTCGCGCATGGCGGCGAAATTCGCCCCGTTGATCCAGATCACATCGACCGCGCCGCCGCTGTCGCGCCCGGCCGCCCGTTCGGAAACCACGCGGGTGACGGCATCGGCGGTATCGGCCAGCCGCACATGTTCCAGCCCGACGCCGTGGCGGGCCTGCAATTCCTCGCCGACCGAGGCGATGAAGGCATTGATGCGCGGGTCGCCCCCCCATGCGTGCCAGAACACGGTCTGCCCGCGGGCGGCGGCGAGGATGTCGTCCCATTCGGCGCCGGCCTGCGCCGGGGCCTCGCCCGCGGCCGTGGCCGCAAGGACCAGTGCCGAAATCCCCGCCAGTAATGATCTGCGCATCGCTCGCTCCCGTTGTCGCCCTTATCGCGGTTCGGCAGCCGCGCCTGCTTCGTTACGTGTTTGTAGCGTTTTTTTCGCCGCGACAAGCGCACGATCCCGGCGCCTCGGCGCGCCGACGCCGCCGACGCCGCCGGTGACCGCAAGATCGGCCCCGAGGCGGCCGAGCACCGGGCGATGCAAAAGGGGCCGGACGGGCCCTTGCCCGCCCGGCCCCCGCGCATGGTGCCGGTGCGCGTTCCTGTCGCCGGTCAGGCGGCGTGGCGGCGCATGATGGCGTCGATCTCTTTTTCGTGCCGGCCGAGCATCTCGTCGGCATGGGCGGGCTGATCGGCCTGCCGTGCCTGTTCATACCCCTCCAGCAGATGCTTCTCGCCCTGCTTGATCGCCGTCATCTCGCCATCATCGATGTTTTCGAACCACGACTTGACTGCGACAAGGACCTTTTGCACCGTTCCGGTGAAGGATCCGTCCGCGTCCGGGTCGCGCCCCTGACGCACGAGGTAGCCTGCAAGCTCGCTTTCGTGCTCGCGGTGCAGGGCGATGAAGTCGCGCACGACCGGCAGGAACTGCGCCTCGGCCCTGCCCTCCATCGTCTCGAACCCCTCCAGCAGGTCGCGCACACGGGTGTGCACCTCGGCGACCAGATCCAGCTGATGATCCGCCGGATCGGGCAGCGGGCCACCCGGCGCTGCGGCCGCGGCGCCGTCGGGGGCGAGTTTCGGGTGCATGAGATTGATGTCTCTGAGGTCCATGAGGTGCCTCCTTTCAGGCATCTTTCCGGATTGCGCCCGGCATCGGCGCCGGGCATGGGCCCGCACAGGGGACACATGCGCGGGATCTCGGCGGGCGTGTTCAGGTCGGCGGCTGGCCGCGCAGGGCACGCGCCACCATGGCGACGATGAACAGCAGCACGAAGATGAAGAACAAAATCTGCGCGATCGACGAGGCCGCCCCGGCGATGCCGGTGAACCCGAGTGCGGCCGCGACCAGCGCGACGATCAGAAATGCGATTGCCCAACTCAGCATGTTCGTTCCTTTCTCAGCTTGGTCGTTTCACGACCATCGCGAACAAAACGAACGGGCCGGGTGCCGGTTCCGAATACTTCGGATCACGTGATCGCGCGCGGCAAATCGGGCACGCTGCACGACGACAAAAGGCCCGGCCGAGGCGCCGGGCCTGTTGTTGAACGAAGCGTTGCGATCCTGGCGGCCCGCGCGCCGGCCAGGGGTCAGGCCTGCAGCGTCTGGGTCGAGGCGAAGAACATCGCCTGCGACACGGCCGAGCGCACCTGATCCTCGTGGAAGGGTTTGGAGATCAGGAAGGCCGGCTCGGGCTTGTCGCCCGTCAGCAGCCGTTCGGGGAAAGCGGTGATGAAGATCACCGGGATATCGGGGGTATCGGCCAGAAGTTCGTTGACCGCATCGACGCCGGAGCTGTCATCGGCCAGATGGATATCGGCAAGGATCAGGTCGGGCCGGGTCTGGCGGCCCAGATCGACGGCCTCGGCCCGGGTGCGTGCGATGCCCGTCACCTCGTGGCCCATGTCGGTGACGATGCTTTTCAGGTCGAGCGCGATCAGCGGCTCATCCTCGATGATCTGGACGCGCCCGCGTACCGCGCGCGCCATCTCGCGATAGGCGATGGTGACAAGTTCCTCCGCCTCTTCCGCCGTGACCTGCATGATCGCGGCGATATCGGCAAAAGAAAACTCCTCCAGCGCGCGCAGCAAGAGCGCCTCGCGGGTGTTGGCGGTCAGATCCGAGATCAGGCCGTGGGCGCGCGCCTCCATCCCCTCCGGCGCGGTGCCGACCACCGGCGCGCCGGTGCTTTGCCAGACCGTGTGGAACGCCCGGAAAAGCGCCAGCTTGGGCGACATCGTCTGATCCAGAAGGCTGCGGTCGGCCAGAATCGCCTCCAGCGTGGCGGCGGCATACCGGTCCCCGGTGCCCTGGGAGCCGGTAAGCGCCCGCGCATAGCGGCGCAGGAAGGGCAATTCGGCGGCGATCAGCTTGGATTGCGACATGTCATCCCCTGTGTCTGGCTGTAATTCTGCGTCGGGCCGCAAGCGGCGCCTTGCGCTCTGGTCTCGCCTGCCCGGCTCCTTTAGCTATGGCGCGACGGCCCGGTGTCAGCATTTTTTTCCATTCGATCCGGAACCGTAACGCAACGGCCGGCGTTCGGTTCCCGAAATGCACATGGAAAAAACGCGAGGCCGGCTTGCATGTGAAAGAACGGGTCGCACGCACCCGGGTCGCGGAAAGCCGTGAAGGCGGAGTTGCACGATGGTGATGATGAACGGAAACGATGGCGAGGACGAGGGCGACTTTGCCCCTGATGTCGCGCAACAGATCGATGAAAACCTGCGCAGGTTGTATTCCGAGACCGTCTCGGAAGAGCTGCCGCGCAGCCTGACCGAGCTGCTCGACGCGCTGCGCCGTCAGGATGAGGCGGGCGGCGAACAGCGGATGGGCGAGCAATGAGCCACAGCCCCCCCGCCAGCGCCGAGGGCCCCGACACCATCCCGGCCGACCCGCGCGAGGAAATCGTCACCCATCTGCCCGCGCTGCGGGCCTTCGCACGCGGGCTGACCGGCAATGCCTCTGCCGCCGACGATCTGGTTCAGGACACCGTGCTCAAGGCCTGGAGCAAGTTTCACCTGTTTCAGGACGGCACCAACCTGCGCGCGTGGCTTTTTACCATCCTGCGCAACAGCTTTCTGTCCTCGCGCCGCAAGGCCGCGCGCGAGATCGCCGACAGCGAAGGCAGCTTTGCCGGCCGGCTCGCCACCAAGCCCGACCATGATGGCCGGCTCGCGATGCAGGAAATGGCCGAGGCGCTGAACCAGCTTCCGGTGGAGCAGCGCGAGGCGCTGCTGTTGGTCGGCGCGCTCGGTTTTTCGGTGGAAGAGGCCGCCGAAACCTGCGACTGCGCGCCCGGCACGATCAAGAGCCGGGCGAACCGGGGCCGGTCCGCGCTGGCCCAGATCCTCGGGCTTGAAAAGGGCGAGGCGCCCGAGACCACCGACAGCCCCGTCGCGGCCGTGATTTCGGTCGCGCCGGGCGGGCTCTGACGCCGGCGGCCCGCCCCTTGCCCGGTATCGGCAATCGCCTTGCGGTCCGTCTGGCCGTGCTTCTGACCCTCGCGCTGGCGCCGCTGGGGATGATCACACTCTATTCAGAACATGAAAGCTGGACCGCCGAGCAACAGGCCTTCGAGGCCGATCTCATGGCCCGCACCGTCGAGCGTGTGACCGGGCCGGTGGCGCTTTTGCGCAGCGCCATGACCTCGGCCCACAGCCTCGGGCCGGAGATTCTGGCGCTGCAGGACGATCCGGACGCCTGTTCGGAACGGCTGCAAGGCTATGTGGCGGAGGCGGGCTTTTTCGCCTTCGCGGGGTTTGTCGGCGCCGATGGGCGCATGGCCTGCCGTTCGGCGGGTGCGGCGGTGGATTTCAACGATGATACCGGCATCGCCGCCTTGCTGGACGATCCGCGCCCGGCCTTCGGGCTGCGGCACATGGGCGTGGCCACGACCGAGCCGGTGCTGTTGGCCAAGGCGCCGGTCTATCGCGACGGTGCGCTGGCGGGGGTGATGACGATCGCCATCGCGCGGCATCAGTTTGATCTGCTTGCCGCCCCGGCTGACCCCGAAGAGCGCGGCAAGCATGTCTTTCTGGTCAATGCCGCAGGCGCGGTCCTCAGCAACGCACAGGCAGCCGAGGAGGCGGCCCTGCTGCCCGCCCCCGAGGCGCTGCGCGCGATGCTCGCGCAGGCCCCGCTGCGCCACGGCGCCACTGCCCGCGACGGGTCGGAGCGCCTGTTCACGCTGGCCGAACTGATCCCGCGCCAGCTTTACGTGATCGGCAGTTGGGGGCCCGAGACCGCACCGGCCTCGGGCGGCATCACGCTCTGGCGGCTCGGGTTTCCGGTGCTGATGTGGCTGGCCTCGGTGGCGGTGGTGATGCTGGCGATTCATCAGCTTGTGGTCCGGCACCTGCGCCAGATCAACCGCAAGATGCGCCGCTTTGCGCTGGGCAGCCGCGAGGACTTCGCGCGCCTTCCCGACAGCGCCCCCCATGAATTGCGCGAGATCGACACGACATTTGCCAAGATGGCCCTGCTGATCGGACGCGACGAGGCCGAACTGGAAGAGGCCTTGCGCGAAAAGACCATGCTGGTGCGCGAGGTCCATCACCGCGTCAAGAACAACCTGCAATTGATCGCCTCGATCCTGAGCCTGCAGATCCGGCGCCTGAAAGACCCCGAGGCCCGCGCCATCCTGAACGGGGTGCAGGCGCGCGTGCGCTCGCTCGCCACGATCCACCGCACGCTTTACGACCGCAAGCGGTTCAGCGAAAGCGATGCAGCGGCGTTTTTCGAGACCATCCTGGACGAGACCCTCGCGCTCGCCCGGTCCGAGGTGACCAAGCTCCATGTGGAGCGGGAACTGGAGCCGCTGGCGGTGCCGCCCGAACGGATCATTCCGGCCGCGCTTTTCTTCGCCGAGGCGCTGACCAATGCGCTCAAATACGCAGCCCCCCCCGCGCCCGGGGCGCCGCCGCATCTGTGCGTGATCTGCCGCAGTCGCGAAGGGCTGGCCGAGATCGCCGTGCAGAATTCGCTGGCCGAACCCAGCGCCGGGCCGCGCCCGGGCGGGCTGGGGCAGGAATTGATGGCCTCTTTCGCCGCCCAGATCGGCGCCGAGATCGAAAGCGGCCCGGTCACCGACAGTCGCGGTGCGCCGGCGTGGCGCACCGGGTTGCGCCTGAAACTGGCCGGGGCCCCCTCCGGGCCGGAGGCGGAGGCGGAGGCGCAGGC
>SKUV01000343.1 GCA_007129775.1 Paracoccaceae bacterium
CGCTCGCGCTCGTGAAAGGTCTTCATCGGGGCCTCCGCAACGGTTTGCTGTGCTTGCCCCTCATATGACCGCGCGAACCCCGGCCCGCAAGCCCCGACCGTGGCCAAACGACGCCTTCCCGGGGCGCGGCGTCGGACGGCGCGGCTCAGTCGGGCAGCACCTTGCGGTAGAGGTGCCAGCTTGCGTGCCCCAGCACCGGCAGCGCGAGAAACAGGCCCAGAAACACCGGCAGCATCGCCAGAAAGAGCGATCCTGCAATGATCGCGGCCCATGTCAGCATCGCCACCGGGCTGCGCGTCACCGCGCCGTAGCTGGTGATCATCGCGGTGACGAAATCCACCTCCTTGTCCAGCAGCAGCGGCAGGCTGATCACCATCACCGAAAACAGTGCCAGCGCCATCGCCCCGCCGATGACGGAGCCCACCAGCAGCATCGTCAGGCCCTCGGGCGTCATGAACAGCTTCTCTGCAAAGCTGCCCGCGAACGGGGTAAGCCCGAAAAACAGCGCATAGACCGTATGTGCCACGAAGACCCAGAACATGAAGAAGACGAGGATCACCACCGCCATCGAGGGTATCTGGCGATCTTTCTCGGCAAAGACGACGCCCAGCACGGAATTCCAGTCCAGCGCCTCCTCGCGCTCGATCCGGCGGCTGACCTCGTAGAGGCCGACCGCGAGGAAGGGCGCGAGCAGCGGAAAGCCCGCCGATAGCGGGATCAGCCACCATGTCTGCCCCGCCGCCGTCAGCACCATGTAAAGCATGAGCCCGCCCAGCACATAGACCGCGCTGAACAGTATGCCGAAGGCCGGCGCGCGCTTGAAATCGGCGAGCCCGGCGCGCAGCACCTCCTTCAGATCATCCCGCGTGATGGCGCTGATCTCGGGGATGACAGATGGTTGGCTCGTGGTCTCGTTGCTCATGTCTCACCCTCGCGTTCGGCGCGTTTCCAAACCGATGGTAAGCCGCAATGCGGTTGGCGCGCAAGATGATGTTGCCGGTCGCGGGTGCGAGGGGTTTCGGGTGTGACGGGCGCGCGGAGACGCGAAGGGTCTCAGCCTTCGGCGCGGGCCTCCGCCCGGCTCTTGCCGGCCAGGTCGAGCGCAAGCGTTGCCGCCATGAAGCGATCCAGATCGCCGTCGAGCACGCCCTGGGTATCGGACGTCTCCACGTTGGTGCGCAGATCCTTCACCATCTGGTAGGGCTGCAGCACGTAAGAACGGATCTGGTTGCCCCAGCCGGCTTCGCCCTTGGCATCATGGGCCGCGCTGATCGCTTCGGTGCGCTTGCGCAACTCCAACTCATAGAGCCGCGATTTCAGCGCGTTCATGGCGATCTCGCGGTTCTGGTGCTGGGATTTCTGGCTGGAGGTGGTGACGATGCCGGTGGGGATATGGGTGATGCGCACTGCCGAATCGGTGGTGTTCACATGCTGGCCACCCGCCCCGGAAGAGCGGAAGGTATCCACACGGATGTCGTTGGGCAGCACCTCGATTTCGATATTGTCATCCACCACCGGATAGACCCAGACCGACGAGAACGAGGTATGCCGCCGCGCCGCGCTGTCATAGGGCGAGATGCGCACCAGCCGGTGCACACCGCTTTCTGATTTCAGCCAGCCATAGGCATTGTGCCCGCTGATGCGATAAGCGGCCGAGCGGATGCCGGCCTCCTCGCCCGCGCTTTCGGACATCAGTTCGACCTTGTAGCCGCGCTTTTCGGCCCAGCGCACATACATCCGCGCCAGCATCGCCGCCCAGTCGCAGCTTTCGGTGCCACCGGCGCCGGCATTGATTTCAAGGAAGGTATCGTTGGCATCGGCCTCACCGTCGAGAAGCGCCTCCAATTCGCGCGCGGCGGCGGTTTCGGCCAGCGCCTTGAGCGTGGCCTCGGCCTCGGCCACGATCTCGGCATCGCCCTCGGCCTCGCCCATCTCGATCAGTTCGATATTGTCGGCCAGTTCCTGCGCGATGGTGTCGTGGTTGGACAGCGCATCCATCAGCGCCTGTCGGTCGCGCATCAGCTTCTGCGCCCGCGGGGGATCGTTCCACAGGTCCGGATCCTCGATCATCGCGTTGAATTCCTCGAGCCGGTGCGGCGCGGTCTCGCGGTCCATCCGCTGGGCCAGCAGGGTCAGCGACTTGCGTATGGCGTCGATCGTGTTCTGCGTTTCTGCGCGCATGGAGCGGGCCTCGTTCTGGCGGGGAGGGCGTGCGCCGGTGATAGCGCGATGGCCAAGGAGGGGCAAGCAAGCGGGTGGCGCCCGGAACATGCCCCGCCCGCGCTCTCAAAACCGGGGCAACCTGCGCCCGGCGGCGGCGCGCGACTCAGTAAAGCCCGCCGGAACTGACGGTTCCGAAATCGGCCCGGGGCAGCGAACTGCCGGTGCCGCTTCCGCTGGCCGAGCCGCCGGTATCGCCGGTGCCGGTGGTGCCGGTGCTCATGCCCGGCAGGGCGCCGGCGCTTTCACTGAAGAGCGGCAGGTTGGAGCCCATGGCAAAGCCGCCGTCGATCAGCGCGTTGATGCCGAAAAGCGGCTCTTCGCCCTGACGGAAATATTCGGCCACCACATTCTGCCCGCTCGCGTTGTCGGGCAGGCGCGAGCCGGAAAACCGGTCGATCTTGATGAAATAGCCGCCCGGCGGCACGGCAAAGCGCCCGCCGCCGTATTTCTCGACCGCGACGCGCATGAAATCCTCGAAGATCGGGCCGCAAGTGCCGCCGCCCGAGGCACCGCGCAGGGTGCGCGGCCGGTCATAGCCCACATAGCAGCCGGTGACGATGTTGGAGGAAAAGCCGACGAACCAGACGTCGCGGACATCGTTGGTGGTGCCGGTCTTGCCGGCGATCGGCACCGGCAGGTTGATGCGGCTCGCGGTGCCGCGCTGGACGACACCCTCCAGCATCGAGGTGAGCTGATAGGCGGTGATCGGGTCCATCACCCGCTCGCGCTGCGAACTGACGCGCGGCGCGAAACCGGCCGTCAGCGCCGCATCGGCGCAATCCACGCACTGGCGCTGGTCGTGGCGGTAGATGGTGCGGCCCCAGCGGTCCTGCACCCGGTCCACCAACGTCGGCTCCACCCGCTCGCCGCCATTGGCGAACATGGCGTAGGCCGCGACCATGCGGAACAGCGTGGTTTCCTGCGCGCCCAGCGCATTGGCGAGGAAAGGCTGCATCCGGTCATACACCCCGAAGCGCTCGGCATAGCCGGCGATCACCTCCATGGTGACCTCGCGCGCCAGCCGCACCGTCATCAGGTTGCGTGACATCTCGATGCCCACGCGCACCGGGGTCGGCCCGTAGAAGCGGTTGGAGGCGTTGGTCGGCCGCCAGACGCCATCGCCGGTCTCGACCTCGATCGGGGCGTCGATGACGATGGTCGCGGGGGTGAAGCCGGAATCGAGCCCCGCCGCATAGACGAAGGGCTTGAACGCCGAGCCGGGCTGGCGCATCGCCTGGGTGGCGCGGTTGAAGACCGAATCCTGATAGGAAAAGCCGCCCTGCATCGCCAGAACGCGGCCGCTGTTGACATCCATCGCCATCAGCCCGCCCTGCACCTCGGGCACCTGACGCAGCGACCAGCGGCGAAAGCTGCCGTCATTGTTCAACACCCGCCGGACCATGACGACATCGCCCGTATCGACCAGATCGGAGGGCACGCGCGCCTGCCGGCCCAGCCCGCCATCCTCCAGCCGCTTGCGCGCCCATGTCACGTCATCGGCGGGGATACGGTGGCCGCCTTCGACCTCGTCGACGCCCTCGATGCCGATGCGGGCGCTGTTGCCCTCGGTCGACAGCACGACCGCGGCATACCACCCTTCCACATCGCGGGGCAGCCCGCTGACGCTGGCCAGCGCGGCGCGCCATGCATCCTCGGAGGCCAGATCTTCGGGCTCCAGCCGCTCGCCGGTGCCGCGCCAGACGCCGCGCTCGCGGTCATAGCGCTCCAGCCCCCGGCGCAGGGCCGCCGCGGCAGCCTCCTGCAATTCCGCATCGACCGTGGCGCGGATGGTTAGCCCGCCGCCGAAAAACTCCTGCTCGCCGAAGCTGCCCGACAGCTGGCGGCGAATCTCGTCGGTGAAATAGTCGCGCGGCGGCAGCGACTCGCGGAAGGACGGGAAATCGCCGGCCTGCACGGTGCGCAGGGGCTGGGAGCGCTCGTGCTCGAAGGTCTCCTCGTCGATGAAGCCGTTTTCCAGCATCTGCCCCAGCACCCAGTTGCGCCGCGCCGTCACCCGCTCGCGCGCACGCACCGGGTGATAGTTGGAGGGCGCCTGCGGCAGCGCGGCCAGAAACGCCGCCTCGCCGACGCTGAGTTCATCGAGCGTCTTGTTGAAATAGGTCTGGGCCGCGGCCACCACGCCATAGGAGTTCTGCCCGAGGAAAATCTCGTTCATGTAGAGTTCGAGGATGCGATCCTTGTCGAGCGTTTCCTCGATCCGGGTGGCGAGGATGATCTCCTTGATCTTGCGCTCGCCCGTGCGGTCGCCCGACAGAAGGAAGTTCTTCATCACCTGCTGGGTGATGGTGGAGGCGCCGCGCAGGTTCTGCCCGCGCGAGATCACGGCCTCATAGGCCGCCACCGCGATCCCGCGGGCATCGAACCCGGAATGGGTGTAGAAATTCTTGTCCTCGGCCGAGATGAAGGCCCATTTCAGGATGTCGGGGATTTCCTCGATCGGCGCATAGAGCCGGCGCTCGTGGGCGAATTCGTCCATCAACACGCCTTCGCCGGAATAGATGCGGCTGATCGTGGGCGGGGTGTATTGCGCCAGTTGTTCGTGATTGGGCAGATCGTTGGAATACATCCAGAACACGCCGCCCACCGCCACCGCGGCAAAGAAGGCCCCCACGGTCAGCCAGCTGAAGATGCCGCCGAAAAAGGAAAGAATCGCTCGCAGCACGCGCCATGACCCCGCATATTGACAGGGCCCTTATAGGCTGCGCGGCCTGCGGGGTCAAAAGCACGCGGCACGCGGAACGCGGATTACCGCCGGTTACGGGCATCACGATTGCTTGCGCTGGGCTGCGGCGGGCCGGCGGCGGGCGCTTGACGGAAAAAAACCGGCCCTCAGCGCCGGCGCAGCGCCGAACTCGCGGCCTCTTCGGCGGCCCAGCGCTGCAACGCCTCCACCACGCTGCGCGCCATTGCGGCGCGCCATTCGGCATCCTGAAGATCGGCCAGATCGCGGGGCGAGGACATGAAGCCCACCTCCAGCAGGATCGAGGGGATATCAGGCGCCTTGAGCACCGAAAACCCCGCCGCCTGACGCGGGCGCCGGTGCAGCCGCAAGCCGTTGGCCCGGATCGTGGCCACAAGCTGGTCGGCCAGCGCATCGGTGCGCGGGGTCGTCTCGGTCCGGGCAATCGACATCAGCACATTCGCGATCAGGTCATCCTGCGCGGTCAGATCGACGCCGGCCAGCAGGTCGGCGCGGTCGTGACGCTCGGCCAGCGCGGCGGCGGCGGCATCGGTGGCCTCGTCGGCCAGCGTGTAGATCGTGGCGCCGGTGGCGCCGCCATCGGGCAGCGCATCGGCGTGAAGCGACAGGAAGACATCGGCACGGGCCTCGCGCGCGATCCGGATACGCCCTTCGAGCGAGACGAAGGCATCGGCATCGCGGGTCATCACCACCTCGAAGCCACCCGCCCGGCGCAACGCCTCGCGCAATTCGCGCCCGAAGGTCAGCATCAGGTCGGATTCGCGCAGCCCCTCGCGTTCGGCCCCCGGGTCGATGCCGCCATGGCCGGGGTCCAGCACCACGATCAGCGGCCCGTCGCCCGGGCGGCGCGGCGGGGCGGCGGGCAGCCCGGTGGCGGGCAGCCCCTCGAACAATGCGCCCTCGGGTACGCTGCGGGCAGTGAACTCGGCCTGCGGCACGGGCGACAGGGCCACCTGCAGCCGGGCGCGGCCAGTGGCCGCGTCGGTGCGCAACTCCGCGCTGTCGATGCCGTGGGGCCCGTCCAGTTCCAGCACCAGCCGCGACCAGCCCGGCTGCAGCGGGCCGTGGCGCAGCGCCTGCACCGCCGCCGGGCTGCCCGCTGCGGCCAGCGGGTCCTCACCGCGGAGCGCGGCGAAATCCACCTCGCGGAAATCGACGACCAGCCGGGGCGGGCCATCCACCAGCCGCAGCCGATAGGGCACCGGCTGGCTGAGCCTCAGGTCGAGCGTGAGCCCCGGGCCCGATTGCGCCAGCGTCAGCCCCCCGGGAAGCGCGCGCGCCAGCGCCGTCAGCCCCTCCTGACCCAGCGCCGGTAGGGGAAGCAACAGCAACAGGGCGGCAAGGATCAGCCGCAAGTCTTTCATGACTACTGCCCGTTTATCGTTTCGGCGCAGTCTAGCCCAGAGCGCTCCCTGCAGCAAAGTGCAATCGGCGCGGCACAGGCGGCCAATGAAGACGTGAGCGCGACACCTGCGCGCTTGCCATTCCGGCGCGGTCTGCGATGCTGCGCGCGGTCACAGAAAGGGGATCATTGCCATGGCTTTCGCCCGCCCCATCGCAATCGCCGCTATGGCCGCTCTCGCCGCCCTGCCCGCCGCCGCCTTCGACATCGGCGCCATGTCGGAGGAAGAGCGCGCCGCCTTCCGCGCCGAAGTGCGTGCCTATCTGCTCGAGGAACCGGGCGTGCTCCTGGAGGCCATCGCCGAACTGGAGGCGCAGCAGGCCGCCGAAGAGGCCGTGGACGATGCCGCGCTGGTGGCCACCAATGCCGCAGCACTCTTTGACGATCCGGCAAGCTTCAGTGCCGGCAATACCGACGGCGACGTGACGCTGGTCGAGTTCATCGATTACAATTGCGGCTTTTGCCGGCGGGCCTATCCCGAAGTGATGCAGGTGCTGGATATGGACCCCGGCGTGCGGCTGGTGGTCAAGGAATTCCCGATCCTCGGGCCCTCGTCCGAAATGGCCTCGCGCATGGCGATCGCGGTGCTGCAGACCGAGGGCGAAGCGGCCTATGAGCGGCTGCGCGA
>SKUV01000199.1 GCA_007129775.1 Paracoccaceae bacterium
AGGTGTCTGCCAGATTTCTGCTGACGCGGGTCTTCGACCTGCTGATCGTGCTCTTCGGGGTTTCGGTGATCGTCTTTCTGATGATCCGGCTCATCCCCGGCGACGCGGTCGCCATCATGCTGGGCGCCAATACCGAGATCACGCCCGAGGGTCTGGCGGAGCTGGAGGCGCGGCTGGGCCTCGATCAGCCGTTGCTGGTGCAGTATGTCACCTGGATGGGCGGCGCGCTGCGCGGCGATTTCGGCACCTCGATCTGGACGGGGCGCCCCGTGATCGGCGAGATACGCGCCGCGCTCTGGCCCACCCTGCAACTGACGCTGATGGCCACGGCGCTGGGGGCGATCCTGTCCATTCCCATCGGCGCCTTCATGGCGCGCACCCGTGGCCGGGCCTCCGAAGTCGCGGTGCGGGTGGGCGCCATTGCGGGGCTGACGATCCCGGCCTTCTGGCTGGGCATCGTGTCGATCTTTCTGATGGCCCGTCTTTTTCCCAATGTCTCGACACTGGGCTATGTGCCCTTCACCCATGATCCGCTGGGCAATCTGCAGCGTATGGCGCTGCCGGTCTTTGCCCTGACGGTTCCGATGCTGGCCGATCTGTCGCGGCTGGTGCGCTCGGCCATGCTGGATGCGCTGGGGCAGGATTACATCCGTACCGCGCGGGCCAAGGGGGCGAGCACGCGCCGCGTGGTCTATCGCCACGCCCTGCGCAACGCGCTTATTCCCTATGTCACCAGCGTCGGCGTCTCGATGGGCTATCTGCTCGGCGGCGCCATCGTGGTCGAACAGGTCTTCGCCATTCCGGGCCTCGGCCGGCTCATCCTCGGCGCCATCGCCGAGCGGAATTATCCGCTGATTCAGGCCACGATCCTCGTGGTCACCTTCGCCTTCGTAATCGTCAATTTCCTCGTCGATCTGCTCTATGCCGCGATCGACCCGCGGGTGACGAACCGATGATCGCCTTTCTGCGCCAGAACCGGCTTTTCACCTTCGCGCTCGCGCTGGTCGTGATCCAGGTCGCGCTGGCGGTGCTGGCGCCTTGGCTGGGGTTCCAGAACCCGTATCAGCAGGTGATGGCGCAAAGGCTGCGCCCTCCCTCGGCGATGAACTGGCTGGGCACGGATCAGCTGGGCCGCGATGTGCTGGCGCGGATCGTCTGGGGCTACCGCACCTCGCTTCTGACCTGCGTGACCGCAGTGGCGCTGGCGCTGGCGGTGGGTGGCACCACCGGGATGCTCGCCGCCTATTACCGCGGCTGGTTCGACCGGATCTGGATGCGGCTGATGGATGTGCTTTTCGCCTTTCCGATCCTGCTGCTGGCCATCGGCCTGATCGCCGTTCTCGGCCCGAACATGTGGAGCGCGGCGCTGGCCATCGGGGTCGTCTATACGCCGATCTTTGCGCGGCTCCTGCGCGGCCCGGCGCTGGTGATCTGCGAAAGCGAATACGTGCAGGGCGCGCGGGCGGTCGGGGCATCGGATTTGCGGATCATCTTTGTCCATGTGCTGCCCAACCTCGTGTCGGTCATCCTCGTGCAGGCGAGCATCCTTCTGTCGGCGGCGGTGCTTGTGGAGGCGTCGCTCTCCTTTCTCGGGCTCGGCGCGCAGCCGCCCACGCCCTCGCTCGGGCTGATGCTGTCGGAGGGGCGGAACTTCCTGCTGCTCGCGCCCTATCCGGCGGTTTTCGCGGGCTTTGCGATCCTGTTTCTGTCCTTCGGCTTCAACCTGCTGGGCGATGCCCTGCGCGACACGCTCGACCCCCGTCTGCGGATGGCGCGGCGCTGAGCCGGCCCGAGGCGGGCGCCTCAGTCCTGCCCGGTGCGGGCCAGATAGCTTTCGATCAGAGGCACGTCCGAGGGGTTGTTCAACTCCCAGAAAACGCTGCCGGGGGCGGCTGTCACCTCCACCGCGCGGACGGGGCAGCCGTTTTCGAGAAAGCGCAACTGCTCCAGCCCCTCCAGGACCTCCAGCGGCCCCGGCGCCCAGCGCAGATATTCGGCCAGCGCGGCGCGGCGATAGGCATAAAGACCCACGTGGTGAAAAACCGGCACCACCCCCGCCACCACAGCACGGCCATTGCTGAAGGGCAGCACCTCCTTGGAAAAGTAAAGCGCGCGGCCCAGACGGTCACAGACAACCGTGGTGCCGCCCACCCGCCCCGCGCGGCGGTCGGCCAGCAGGTTTTCCAACGTCTCGGCATCGCAGCGCAGGCAGGGCGTGGCGATGCGGCAATCGGGCTCGGCCCGCATCGCCTTGATCAGGTCGGTGACGAAATGAGGCGGCGTCAGGGGCGCGTCACCCTGCAGGTTCACGATGATCTCGGCGGAAATGCCGGCGCGGGCGACGGCCTCGGCCACCCGCTCGGTGCCGTTGCAGCAGGTCTCCGAGGTCAGGATCACATCGGCGCCGATCCGGCGCGCCTCGGCCTCGATGCGCGCGTCATCGGTCGCCACGAAAACCGGGATGGCGCCCTGCGCCGCGGCCCGGGCGGCGGTGACGCTGCGCTCCAGCAGGCTGCGGGCAGTCCCGCCGGCCCCGCGCAGCGCCGCCAGCGGCTTGCCCGGATAGCGGCTGCTGGCATAGCGGGCCGGAATGATAATGCAGGCGTCGCTCATGGCTGCGCCCCGGCCATCCCCCTGGCCAGCCGGTCGAAGGCGGACAGATCCGCGATCAGGGCGCCCATCCGGTCGAGCGGGATCATGTTCGGCCCGTCGCTGGGTGCGTTGTCAGGGTCCTGATGGCTTTCGATGAAAAGCGCGGCGACGCCCACGGCGCAGGCGGCCCGCGCCAGCACCGGGGCGAATTCGCGCTGCCCGCCCGAACGCCCGCCCTGCCCGCCGGGCTGCTGCACCGAATGGGTGGCGTCGAACACCACCGGCCAGCCGGTCGCCGCCATCACCGGCAGACCCCGGAAATCGGTCACCAGCGTGTTGTAGCCGAACGAGGTGCCACGTTCACACAGCAATATCCGGTCATTGCCGGTGCTGGCGACCTTGGCCGCCACATGGGTCATGTCCCATGGCGCCAGAAACTGCCCCTTCTTGATGTTGACGGCGCGGCCCGTGGCGCCGGCGGCCAGCAGAAGGTCGGTCTGGCGGCACAGGAAGGCGGGAATTTGCAGCACGTCCACCGCCTCGGCCGCGGTGGCGCACTGGCCGGGTTCGTGCACATCGGTCAGCACCGGCACGCCGAATTCGGCGCGGATATCGGCGAGGATGCGCAGCCCGCGCTCGATCCCCAGCCCGCGCTCGGTGCCAAGGCTGGAGCGATTGGCCTTGTCGTAGCTCGCCTTGAAGATCAGCGGTGTGGCGGTGGGCGCGCAGGCCTCCAGCAAACCCTCGCAGATCATGCGGGCGTGGTCGTGGCTTTCAAGCTGGCACGGGCCGGAGATCAGCGCGAAGGGGTTGCCGCCACCGATCCCGATATTCCCGATCCGGACGATCCTGCCTGTCATCGCGCTTCTTCCCCTCACATCACGCCGACGCGCAGCAGGTCATGCAGATGCACAATCCCCACCGGGCGGGTGCCTTCACAGACGATCAGCACGCCAATCTTGTTGCGGTTCAGGATGGCCAGCGCCTCGGCCGCCAGCGTGTCGGGGGTCACGGTGACGGGGCTTCGGGTGCAGACCTCGCCGGCGCTGCGCTCCATCAGATCGGCCATGTTGCGCCGCAGATCGCCGTCCGAGACGATGCCGGCAAGCTCTCCCTCCGGGCCGATCACCGCAGCGACGCCAAAGCCGCCGGCCGTCATCTTCAGGATGGTGTCGGCCATGGCATCGCCCTCGCCCACGCGCGGGATGCTGGCGGCGGAATGCATCACCTGCCGCACCGGCGCGAGGCGCGCGCCCAGCCGCCCGCCGGGATGAAAGGCGCGGAACTCCTCGGCCTGAAAGCGCCGCGCCTCCATCAGCGCCACGGCCAGCGCATCCCCCAGCCCCATCATCAGCGTGGTAGAGGTAGTGGGCGCCATGCCGATGCTGCAGGCCTCAGGCAGATCGGGGATGGTCAACCGGAAATTCGCGGCCCGCATCAGCGCGCTGCCCGAATCGCGCGACATGCCTGCCAGCGGGATGCCGAAGCGCGCGCAATGGGCCACCAGATCGCGCAATTCCGGTGTCTCGCCGCTGTTGGACAGCAGAATGCAGAAATCTGCCGGGGTGATCATGCCCAGATCGCCGTGGCTGGCCTCGGCAGGATGGACGAAAAAGGCCGGTGTTCCGGTGGAGGCAAGCGTCGCGGCCACCTTGCGCGCCACATGGCCCGACTTGCCGATGCCCGACAGGATCGCGCGGCCGCGCAGGGCCAGCAACGCCTCGACCGTGGGGCCGAAATCGGAGGGCAGGGCATCGGCCAGCGCGAGCAGCGCCGCGCCCTCGGTCCGCAGCACCTGTGCGGCGATCTGCGCGCTGTCTTCGGGGCGCGTTTCCGGAGGGGCAGTGTCGTTGCGGGCCATGGCTGGTGTCGTCGCTCGGGATTGATGCGGTTCAGATGCGGGCGGTATCGGCTGCATGCCGATCCGATGTATAGGTCACGCCCGCGTCCTGCGCCATGCCCCGCGCCACGCTGACAGGGAAACGCGCCGGCGCCTCCGCGCGCGGATCAGGCCAGCGCGTCCAGTATTTCGCGCGCGCCGCGCCCCCTCGTGCCGCGCGCCTCGCGCAGGATGCGGGCGGCAGAGGCGACGGGGCTCAGCAAACCACCGTTCAGGAGGTATTCGCCAAAGGTCTTTTCACGGATGCGCCGGCGCGACAGATCAATGGCGGCGGCATGGCGGGCCTGCAGATCGGCCAGCGGCTGCGGCGCCGGGCGTTTGCGCAGAATCATCGTCAGCACCCGGCCAGAGCTGCTGTCGAGGATTTCAAAACGTTCCTCGACGATCAGGCGCAACGTTTCCTCGGTGAAATAGGACAGATGTGCCTTGAACCACAGGTTCGTGGGCGTCGTGTCCTTCGCACACAGGTCCGGCACCTCGATATACAGCAGGCCGCCTTCGTCCAGATGGCCGGCGGCGGCCTCGATCGCCTCGCGCGGGGCGGGCAGGTGTTCGAGCACATGAAAGAGCGTGATCACGTCGTAACGCTCTGCCGGGTCCAGCGCCTCGACCCCGATCGCGCGCATCTCCACACCGTAATTCTCGCGCGCGAATTCCAGATAACCCGATGACGGGTCGATCCCCTGCGCCCGCAGCCCCCGCTGGCCGGCGAGATAGACGAACTCGCCCCCGCCCGCGCCGATATCCAGCAGCCGCGCGCCCGGCGTCACATGCGCCATGAGCCGCGCGAGCCTTTCGCTCGCATCCCGGCCGGCACGGAAGACATGGCGCGGCTTGGGCGCGTCGGCCTTGCGATAGGCCTTGCGGTAATCGCTGCCGTAAAAGGCCTGAAGCGTGGCCAGATCGGGGCGGTCGGCCAGTTGTACATGGCCGCAGCTGCGGCACAGCGCGATTTCGATGGGCCGGCCGTCCTTGGCATCGCGGACCGGGTGGATATCGGCCTCGGTGGCCTTGCAGAGCATGCAGTCAAAGGCCATGGCATCGGTCCTGTCGTTCAGCGCGCAAGCCCCTCGGCCTTGCAGGCCTCGGCCTCGGCAATCCATTCGGCGGCGTAATCCACATCCTGCCATTCGGCGAACCACGGCCCGCCGCGGGTGTGGTGGACCGCCTGCGGATAGCCCGCCTCGGGCTTGTCATACCAGCCTTCAAGCCAGTTCCAGCCGGTGGGCAGGGCGCCGATCTCTTCATCCCTGGCCCATTGCATCCGGTGCAGATAGGCGCCGCTTTCACGGTTCACCACCTCGGGTGTGAGCGTCCGGGTCGAAGGATGGGCGCAGTTGAACAGCATGAAGGAGGACCAGTTCTTGCGCGGATAGGCGCTTTGCGGCACCCCGTCCATCTTGGTCGTTTCCTTGGGTTTGTAGTCGTGCTGCACACACAGGACGGCGTATTTCGGGTCCATGTAATCCTGCAATTCGGCCGCATCGCCGAAAAACAGGAAATCGCAATCCACGAAAACGGCCCAGCCCTCGTAGCCTGCCAGATACGGTGTCAGAAAGCGCGAATAGGTGAATTCGGTGGAGGCGAGCGGATCGATGTCGCGGGTGTAGAGCCCGCGCTCCACCAGTTCGGGCAGCTTGATCGGGCTGACATCGACCGGAATGGAGGCATTCCGCAGCAGCGAGCGGCGCGCCACCTGATATGCGATATCCTCGCGTGAATCCCAGCCGATGAAAAAGCGCAGTTTGTCCATGATCATCCTCTTGCCCAAAGCTCGCGGCCCCTCGCTCGGGCCGTGCCTAGCCCTTTCGCACGGCAAGCTCAATGCCCGGCCCGACGGGGGGGGCACCGGGCAGCCGGCTCAGCACCGCCTGCACGGTCGCGGGCAAGGCGGCAGACGCCTGCCGCAGCACGCCCTGCCCGGCCTCGGCCATGGCACGGCGGCGCGCCGCATCGCTGCACAGCGCCACGACCGCACGCGCGAGCGCCTCGGGGTCGCGGACCTGCCACGCCGCGCCCGCAGCGGACAGCGCGGCATAGCTTTCGGCGAAATTGCCGATGGCCGGGCCGTGCAGGATGGCCGCGCCGAGGGCCGCGGCCTCGAACGGGTTCTTGCCGGTCAGCGGATGGCCCGGCGGCGGCAGCGAATGGCCGATGAAGGCGACGGGCGCCAGCCGATACCAGAGCCCCATCTCGCCCATCGTGTCGGCCAGACAGGCGGGCTCTGCCACCCCCGGCAGCGCCGCCGCGCTGCGCCGGGCGGGCGGGGTTCCGAATGCCTCTGTCAGGGCCGTGGCGAAGGCATCGGCCTCGGCCGGCTGGCGCGGGGCGAGGATCAGCAGCAGATCCGGCACCGCCTGCCGGGCCGCCTGATGCGCCGCGATCAGGGCGCGGGCCTCGCTTATCTCCACCGACGCGGCCAGCCAGACCGGCCGCGCGCCGATGGCCGCTGCCACGGCGGCCCGGTCGG
>SKUV01000269.1 GCA_007129775.1 Paracoccaceae bacterium
AAGGATCGCCTGCTGGAGGTCATCGGCGAATACGACGGCCTCGCCATCCGCTCTGCCACCAAGGCCACCGAAAAGCTGATCGGCGCCGCCAGGAACCTCAAGGTCATCGGCCGCGCCGGCATCGGGGTGGACAATGTCGACATCTCCGCCGCCAGCAAACGCGGCGTGATCGTGATGAACACACCCTTCGGCAATTCGATCACCACCGCCGAGCACGCCATCGCCATGATGTTCGCCGTCGCCCGCCAGATCCCCGAAGCCAGCGTCAGCACCCATGCCGGCAAATGGGAGAAGAACCGATTCATGGGGGTGGAGTTGTTCAACAAGACCCTCGGCGTGATCGGTGCAGGCAATATCGGCGGCATCGTCTGCGACCGCGCGCTGGCACTGCAGATGAAGGTTCTGGCCTATGATCCCTTCCTGTCCGAGGAACGCGCGCGCGCGATGGGGGTGACCAAGGTCGAACTGGACGACCTGCTGGCGCGGGCCGATTTCATCACCATGCATGTGCCGCTGACCGACAAGACCCGTAACATCCTGTCGGCCGAGAATATCGCCAAGACGAAAAAGGGCGTGCGCATCATCAACTGCGCCCGGGGCGGTCTGGTGGACGAGGCCGCGCTGGCCGAGGCGCTGAAATCCGGCCATGTGGCCGGCGCCGCGCTCGATGTCTTCGCCGAGGAACCGGCGACGGAAAACCCGCTCTTCGGCCTGCCGAACGTGGTCTGCACCCCGCATCTGGGCGCGTCCACCACCGAAGCGCAGGAAAACGTCGCCCTGCAGGTGGCCGAGCAGATGTCGGATTACCTGCTGACCGGGGCGGTGCAAAATGCGCTCAACATGCCCTCTGTCACCGCCGAAGAGGCCGCGGTTATGGGGCCGTGGCTGAAACTGGCGGGCCATCTGGGCGCCTTCGTGGGGCAACTGACGGACGAGCCGATCAAGGCCATCAACATCCTTTACGACGGGGCGGTGGCCGAGATGAACCTCGAGGCGCTGAACTGCGGCGTGATCGCCGGGGTGATGGCGGCGACGAATCCGCAGGTGAACATGGTCTCGGCCCCGGTGGTGGCGCGCGAAAGGGGTATCCAGACCTCGACCACACGGCAGGCCAAATCGGGCGTCTTCGATGCCTATATAAAGCTGACGGTGGTCACGCCCACGCGCGAACGCTCCATCGCGGGCACGGTGTTTTCGGATGGCAAGCCGCGCTTTATCCAGATCAAGGGCATCACCATCGACGCCGAGGTGGGGGCGCATATGCTCTATACCACCAACCGCGACGTGCCCGGCATCATCGGCACGCTGGGCCAGACCCTGGGCAATGCGGGCGTGAATATCGCGAATTTCACGCTCGGCCGGTCCTCCGCCGGGGCGGATGCGATCGCGCTGCTGTATCTGGACGAACAGCCCCCCGCGGAAGCGCTGCAGGCGCTGCGCGCCACGGGCATGTTTCAGCAGATCCGGCCGCTGGCCTTCGAGGTGGCCTGACGCCGCATCAAACCCGGCGCTGCGACCAACAGCGCCGGGCCCCACGGCATGAGGGCCGCGCATGCGCAGCTATGCCATCGGTGATGTTCACGGGCAGCTGGAGCGGCTCCGCGCCGCCCATGACTGGATCGCCGCCGATCGCGCGGCCTGCGGCGATGCCGCATCACCGGTGATCCATCTGGGCGATCTGGTGGACCGTGGCCCCGACAGTTGCGGCATCATCGCCTATCTGATGGCCGGCCGGGACGCGGGCGCGCCGTGGATATTCCTGCAGGGCAATCATGACCGCATGTTCGCCGGTTTTCTGAACGATCCGTTCAGGCAGGACCCCGGCCTGCGCTCCGAATTGTCGTGGCTGCACCCGGCGCTTGGCGGGATTGCGACGCTGGCATCCTACGGGGTGGCGCTGCCGGCCGACCGCCCCCTTGCGCTGGTCCATTCCGAGGCGGTCGCGCAGGTGCCGGGGGCGCATCGCGCCTTTCTGGCCGCCATGGCGCCCTTCCATCGGCGCGGCGAGGCGCTGTTCGTCCATGCCGGTATCCGCCCCGGCATCGCGCTGGCCGACCAGTCGCCGGACGATCTGTGCTGGATTCGCGAGCCGTTCCTGTCGGATACCTCGGATCACGGGTTTCTCGTGGTCCATGGCCACACCGCCATTCCCGAGGCGATGCATTACGGCAACCGCCTGAATATCGACACGCGGGCGGGCTATGGCGGCCCGGTCACGCCCGTGGTGATCGAAGGAAGGCAGGCATGGCGCCTCGGCCCCGGGGGCCGCAGCCCGCTGCCGCCGATGGGCCCGGTCTGAGCCCGGCCTGCGGGCGGTCGCCCGGGCCGGCCATGCCGCGCGCCGCCCTCTGGCCGAATGCAGGCTTTTGTGCCATCAAGGCGGGCGCTGGACGAAAGCGGCGTTGCCGCCCCCCTGCCGCGCTGCCACCATCCGAGGATGCCCGAGAATGCCCCACCCGATAGAGCTTTACGTGCCCGCCATCACCCCCTTTGCGGCCGATCTTTCGGTGGATCACGCCCGCCTCGTGGCCCATGGCAAGGCGCTGATTGCCGCCGGGGCCCATGGCCTCGCGCCCTTCGGCACGACGAGCGAGGCGAATTCGCTTTCCGTGGCCGAACGCATGGCAGCGCTGGAGGCGCTGGTGGAGGGCGGCATCGCCCCCGGAGTGCTGATCCCCGGCACCGGCTGCTGTGCGGCGCCCGACAGCATCACGCTGAGCGCCCATGCCACGCGGCTGGGCTGCAAGGGGGTGCTGATGCTGCCGCCCTTCTATTACAAGGGCGTCTCCGATGACGGCATCTTTGCCGCCTTCGCGCAGGTGATCGAGGCCGTGGGCAGCACGCGGCTGGGTGTTTACCTCTATCACATCCCGCAGATGTCGGGCGTCGCGATCCCGCTCGCGGTGATCGAGCGGTTGCTGCTCGCCTATCCCGGCACGATCCGCGGGCTCAAAGACAGTTCCGGGAAATGGGAATATTCGCGCGACGTGATCGTGAACTTTCCCGAAATCGCGACCTATTCGGCAAGCGAGGCGATGATCCCCGACAATGCACGCACCGGCGGCGCGGGCTGCATCAGCGCCAGCGCCAATGTGAACCCGGCCGGGATCCGCCGCCTGATCGACGCACTGGGCACCGAACACGAGCCCGCGGCGCTGGAGCAGGTGTGCGCCCTGCGCAGCCTTTTCGAGGCGCTGCCGCTGATCCCGGCGATCAAGGCGGCCGTGGCCGCCCGGACGGGTGATCCCGAATATGCCCGCCTGCGCCCGCCTTTCGTGCCGCTGCCCGAGGAACACCGCGCCGAGGTGGCGCGCGCCGTTGCGCTGGCCGCGGGCTGAGCCGCCGTTCGGCAAGCGGGGCTGCGGGTGGCGCAGCCCCGGCAGGCGTCAGTCCGCGCCCCAGCCCGAGACCGCCTTGACCTCGAGGAAATCCTCGATCCCCCAGACCCCGCCTTCGCGGCCATTGCCCGATTGCTTCATCCCGCCGAAGGGGCTGCCGGCGCCGCGGCTCTTGCCGTTCATCTCGACCATGCCGGAGCGCAGCCGCCGCGCCATGCGCTGGCGTTTCGCATCGTCTTGGGACTGCACGTAATTCGTCAGCCCGTAAACCGTGTCATTGGCGATCGCCAGCGCCTCGGCCTCGTCCGAAAAGGGAATGATCGACAGCACCGGACCGAATATCTCTTCCCGCGCGATGGTCATGGCGTTGTTCACATCGGCAAAAACGGTCGGACGCACGAAATAGCCCCGGTTCATGCCTTCGGGCCGGCCCGACCCGCCAGCGACCAGCCGCGCGCCCTCGTCAATTCCCTTCTGGATCAGGTCCTGCACCTTGTCGAACTGCGCCGCGCTCACGACCGGCCCGATATGCTTGCCCGGCTCGCTCGAAGGGCCGACGCGCGTCGCCTCGGCCTGTTCGCGCGCGGCTTCCACCGCGCGGTCGTAGACATCGCGCTGCACCAGCATCCGCGTCGGCGCGTTGCAGCTTTGCCCGGCGTTGTTGAAACAGTGTTGCGCGCCCCGGCGCACCGCGTCTTCGTCGGCATCGGCGAAGACGATATTCGCCCCCTTGCCGCCCAGTTCCAGATGCACCCGTTTCAGCGTCTCGGCCGCGGATTTCGAAATCGCGATGCCCGCGCGGGTGGAGCCGGTGAAGCTGACCATATCGATATCGGGATGGGCCGAAAGCTGGCTGCCCACGCCCACGCCATCCCCGTTCACGAGGTTGAACACGCCCGCCGGCACCCCGGCCTCGTCGAGAATCTCGGCGAACAGCAGCGACGACATGGGCGCCACCTCGGAAGGCTTGAGCACCATGGTGCAGCCCGCAAGCAGCGCCGGGATGGTCTTGAGCGTGACCTGATTCATCGGCCAGTTCCACGGCGTGATCAGGGCACAGACGCCCACGGCCTCCTTGATGATCCGGTCGTCCGGGGCGTGATCGCCCAGTGGCGCGGTAAAGGCGATCTGCTCGAACGCCTTGATGAAATTGCCGATATGCCACGATCCCGCCGGCACCTGCGCAGAGCGCGCGTAATCGATGGGCGCGCCCATCTCGTGGCTGATGGCCTGCGCCATATCCTCGGCCCGGGCCTTGTAGAGATCGAGGATGCGCTGCACCAGCGCCAGACGCTCGCGCGGGTCGCTGTAGGCCCAGCCGTCGAAGGCCGCGCGCGCCGCGGCCACGGCGGCATCGGTATCGGCCTGTCCGCCGAGCGCGATCTCGGCAAAGGGCTCTTCGGTCGCCGGGTCGATCACCGGCAGGCTGTCGCCCGATTGCGCGGCCACCCATGCGCCATTGATGTAGAATTCGCGTGCTTGCTGCATGTCATGTCTTCCTGATGCGGTTTGGCCACAAGGTGTCACTGCGCGCGGCGCGCATCAAGGGGCCACTGTCGACCATTGCGAGCAGGGCAGCGCAGGCGGTTCGCAGCGCGCGGGCTCAGCGCAGGAACAGGAACCACAAGACGAGAAGGATCAGGGCGAATACCGTCAGGTTCACCCATATATTCCGGCTCACCTCGGCCAGAAACCGCATCCGGCGCACGCCCTGCGGAAGCCCGTTGAGGTGCTTGAGGCAGGTCTCGTAAGCCGTGGCCAGCCGGGCGTAATCCACCCGGCGCAGATCGGCCGGATCATCGGTCAGCGATGCGGCCTCGGCCAGCACCCGCAACTCCCTGGCCACCGATTTCGGCACATGGCGTTCGGCCTTGAGCAGATAGCGCGCGGTGTCCAGCCCCTTGCGCGGCAGGCGCAGGCGGTCTTCGACCAGCGCGGCGATACGCTCGGCCATCTGGCGGATCGAGGCGGCACTCATGGCGGCAGGCTCCTGTGACTGGCGGCACATTAGGCGCGCGCCGCGCGCCGCTCAATAGGGGCTGGAAGCGCGGGCACGCGCGGGCTATCAGGCGCGGCATGTTGAACACGGTGCTTCACGGCGCGCCCGGCGGCGCGGGCCCTTCTCTGATGATCGTGCACGGGCTCTTCGGCTCGGCCCGGAACTGGGGGGCGATCGCGCGCCGCCTGTCGGACCGCGGGCAGGTGATCGTGCCCGATATGCGCAACCACGGCGACAGCCCGTGGACGGAGCGTCACCGCTATCCCGAACTGGCAGGCGACCTTGCCGCGCTGATCGAGGCGCAGGGCGCCGGGCCGGTCGATCTGGTCGGGCATTCCATGGGCGGCAAGGCGGCGATGGCGATGGCGCTCAATCGGCCCGATCTGATCCGCCGGTTGGTCATCGCCGACATCGCGCCGGTCGCCTATGGTCACAGTCAGGCGCCGTTGGTGGAGGCGATGCGCGGGCTCGACACCTCGGGGCTGTCGAGCAGGGGCGAGGCCGATGACCGGCTTGCCGCCAAGGTGGCGACCCCCGGCGTGCGCGCCTTTCTGCTGCAATCGCTGGACCTCAAGGCCGAGCCTGCGCGCTGGCGGCTCAACCTCGACACGCTGGTGCGGGAAATGGCCCATATCACCGGCTGGCCGGAGATGCCGGGCCGGTTCGATCGGCCAGTGCTGTTTCTGTCCGGCGCCGAGTCGGACTACGTGCGCCCCGAACACCGCCCGCTGATCCGAAAGGCCTTTCCCGAGGCGCGTTTCGCCAAGATCCCCGGGGCTGGTCACTGGCTCCATGCCGAGAAGCCGCGCGAATTCGAAGCGACACTGCGGGCGTGGCTCGACGCCGAAGGCTGAGCAGCGGGGCCGAGCGCCTCAGGGCGCGCGGGGGCCGCCCTCATCCCCGGGCGGCGCGGTGGGCGCGGTGGGTGCGGCATCAGGCGCAGGCACAGCAGGCGGCGCCTCGGCGGCTGGTCCGCTGCGGAACACGATCACCACGCCGGCCAGAATGATCAGCGCCGTGCCCGCCACCGTCGCCAGATCAGGCAGCTCCCCGAAAAGCAGGAAGGCCCAGAGACCGGCAAAGGGCAGGAAGGTATAGTCGAAGACCGTGATGCGCGACGCCTCGGCCATCTGGTAGCCCCGGATCAGGAACCCCGTGGCCGCCACGCCGAAGACGGTCTGCAGCACGGTCCAGAACATCACATCCGCCGAGGGCCAGACGATGGCGCGGCTGAAAAAGCCCGCCGCCCCCTCGATCTGCGGCAGATCGAGCAGCGCCACCACCGCCATGCCGAGGACACCCCAGACCCCCATGCCGAGGAAATAGCCCAGATTCATCGCCGCCGTCGTTTCGCCTGCGCAAAGCTGGCGGGTCATCACCGTACCGGTGGCGTGGAGCGCCCCGGCCGCGACCGCCACGGCGGCCGCAGGCCATGCGATGGCGCTGCCCCACGGCTGGAGCACCACCATCACCCCGACGAACCCCAGCAGGACAGCGCCGATCCGCACCGGCCCCACCGCCACCCCGAAGAACAGCGCCGAGATCGCGAGGACGAAAAGCGGCGCGGTGTAGAGCCCGGCGCCGGCCTGGCTGATCGTCATCAGCGACAGCGCCCCGAA
>SKUV01000333.1 GCA_007129775.1 Paracoccaceae bacterium
CGTTTCCTCGTGAAAAAGCCTCACCAGCAGGTCGGTGGGCTGGACGGTGGGGCCGACCAGTTCAAACGCCTCCACCGTGTCGAGCAGAAGATTCGCGCGGCTCCAGTTCTCGCCCTCCTCGCCGCGCAGGATGTCTCCGGCTTCGAGAAGCCCGCCCGCGCCCGATCCGCCCCCGCCACCGGCGAGGGGCGAGGCCTTGGGCATGTGTTGCAGCATCACCCCGCCGGCGCGCCAGCCCTCGGCCTCGCCCGGTGTGCGGCTTCGTCCGAAAGACAATTCGAAACGTGTGGGCAATTGCTCGGACTGGGCGAAATAGGTCTGCGCGCAGGCGGCAAGGCTCCCGCCGGCGATGGGCGTGATGCCCTGATAAGGCGTGGTGCCGGGGCCCTGATCGATCAGCATGGCGAAATAGCCCTGTCCGATCTGGCCGAAAGGGGCGGCACCGGGGTCGAGGCGCTCGCGGTCGAAACTGGCATAGGCGCGCAGGCGAGCGGGCGCGCCGTCCTCGCCCGGGGCGAAATAGTCGGTCGCGATCAGCCGCGCCGGCCCGCTGCCCCGGATCTGGAGCGACAGCCGCCAGCGCAGCTTGATCGTCTGGCCGATCAGCGCGGTCAGAAGCGTCGCCTCGGCCACCAGCGCCTCGATCGGTGCGGGATAGGCATGCTGCGCCAGCACCCGGTCCAGCGTGCCGTCGAGCCGGGCGACCCGGCCGCGGATATCGCTCCGGTCAAGCTGAAAGGGCAGGACGGTATCGTCCCACGCAATGCGGGAGCCGAGGGTCATGGCGGGAGGTTCCTTGTGGGTCGGTGCTTGCCTGAGCCCCTGCATATATGTTTTTCGGGTGCAGAACCAAGGGTCGCTGCCCGGCCGTTGTCTGGCGGTCTGCATCGGCCCGGTACTGCGGCGGCAACGGAGGGAAAGCGGCCATGAACCCCCGCTATGGCGAAACCCGCGCCCCGGGGCGGCGGTATCGGCGGCGCCCCGGCGTCTATGCGGTTCTGGTGCAGGGCGATTCGGTGCTGCTGACCCATCAGGCCGAACCGGTGCCGGAATACCAGTTGCCCGGTGGCGGGATCGATCCGGGGGAATCGGTGCTGCGTGCGCTCCATCGTGAGGTTTTCGAAGAGACCGGCTGGCGCATCGCCCATGTCCGCAGGCTCGGGGTCTACCGCCGATTTGCCTACATGCCGGAATACGACCTGTGGGCGGAAAAGATCTGTCATATCTATCTGGCGCGGCCGCTGCGGCCGCTCGGGCCGCCGGTCGAACCCGGCCACAGCGCGATCTGGACGCCGATCGCGCGAGCGGCGGCGATGGTCGGCAGCCCGGGCGACGCGGCCTTTCTGGACGCGATACAGGCGGGGCAACGGCGCGCCCCGGTGCCTGCGGGGGTTCACAGGCGTCCGTAATCCTCCAGCGTGAAGACGAGGCAGGACACGTCATCGGGAAAATCAAACGTGCCGGCATGGCGCGCGAGGCCCGCGATCACCGCGTCCTCGAAGGCAGCGTCATGGAGATGCTGGAGCGGGCGCAGCAGATCCGCGGCGCCGTCCTCGCCCAGTTCCGTGCCGTCCGGCGCGGGGCATTCGGTGATCCCGTCCGACACCAGAAGCAGCCGGTCGCCGGGGAAAAGCCGGGTGTTGAACCCGGCGAAACGCGCATCCTCCAGCAGACCCACCGGCAGGCCGCCATTGCCCAGTGTCTCGACCCGGCCGTTGGCACGCTGGATGAACGGGTGCGGATGCCCGGCCTGCACCAGTCGTGTGGCGCCTGTTGCCAGATCGACCTCGGCATAGGCGAGCGTGCAGTAATGATCCGTCGCGATCTCGCGCAGCAGGATGTCGTTCATCTGTGCGGCAACCTCGTGTGGCGGGCGGGCGGCGAGGCTGCCGTCGGCCCGTGTCACGAGAGCGATATTCTGCCCCGGCGTGCTGCCCGAGAAAAGCCCCGCCAACCGTGCCGTCAACAGCGCCGAGGTGACGCCGTGGCCGGAGACATCCAGCCCGAACAGCCCGATGCGCCGGTCGTCGATGGGAAAGGAGCCGACCAGATCGCCGCCCACATGGCCGCTGGGGCGCAGCAGCAGCCCCACCCGGGCCGTGGGTAGCCGGCGGTGCGGATCACGCAGCAGCGAGCGTTGCAGCAGGCGGGCCTGTTCGAGATCGCGATCGAGCCCGGCATAGACCCGTTTGAGCCGCGCCAGCGTCTCCACCACGAGGCGGTTCTTTTCGGTCAGTTCGCGCTGCATGGCGAGGATACGCTCGCCGGCGCGGATGCGCGCGCGCAGTTCCGCGGCCTCCACCGGTTTGGCCAGAAAGTCGTCGGCTCCGGCGTCCAGACCCTCGGCCACCGCCTCCTTGTCGGAGCGCGAGGTCAGCAGGATGAAATAGCTGTAGCTGTCCCGCTGCAATGCCCGGAAGGCCCGGCAGAATTCCACCCCCGAAAGCCCCGGCATCATCCAGTCGGACAGGATCAGATCGACGGCGTGGTGCGCGCAGTGATCGAGTGCCTCCTGACCGGAGCCCGCCTGCGCCACGCGATAGCCCATCCGGCCGAGCGCAGCGGCGAGAAGCGTTCGCTGTGCCGGGCTGTCATCCACCACCAGCGCGGCAAGGTCTGGCAGCGCCGCCGGCTCCACCTCCGCGGCATCTAATCTGCGTGTTGCAACACTCAAACTGAATCCCCTCGTCTCGGACCGGCGTCCAGCCTAGGCCGGAGCACTTAAGCCGGGGTAAATTCCGCTGGCCATGCCGGCCGGTTCCGAGGACAATCGGTTCCCGGGTGAGGGCGACAGCCATGCCGGAACGGCAGGAGGACAGATGGTCATCGACTGGACCAGGGTTGAGCAGTTGCGCGAAGAGGTCGGGGCGGAGGCATTCGCCGAGATCGCGGTGATGTTTCTGGCCGAGGCCGAAGCCGCCGTTGGTGCGCTCGACCCCGGCGCCGAGGCCGCGCGCATGGCGGCGGATCTGCACGCGATCAAGGGCAGTGCGCTCAACCTCGGCTTCGCCGATCTTGCCGAGCTTTGCGCGCAGGGTGAGGCCGCGGCCCGCGACGGTCAGCCGCAGAAGGCCGACATTGCCGCAATCCGTGCCGCCTTTGCTGCCGCGCACAGCCAGTTCGTGGCGCGCTTTCCGGCAGCTGAGTAAGGCGCAGGCGCCGCGCGACCGGATTGCGCCCTGGATGCGCGGCGGCTCTGCGCCTTGCGGCATGCGGAAGGGCGCTACCGTCGTGCTTTGCGACCCGGGCGCGGCCCGGCTCTGTCTTGCGTAGGTCAAACGTCCCGCAGGCCACCAGAGCCGTTGGCCTCGGCCGACACCAACCCGGCATGTTGCCCGCTGCGCGACGGGGTCTGGCACTGGCCCGGAACCGCCCCCAACACAGGGCCCGAAAGTCGGGGCGCAATCCGGCAGCCCGGGCCACAGCGGCTTGCGGGCGCATGGCGAATGCCGCGCTGGTGCGGCTCGCTGGTGCACGCCGAAGGCACGTGCTGATCGCGCTGGTCCGGCGTCGCGCCCGCGCGCCGCGTCAGAAATACCCCCGGACGAGCGCTCCGGCGATCCGGGTCCAGCCGTCGGCAACGACGAAGAAGGCGAGCTTGAAGGGAAGCGACACGATCGCCGGGGGCACCATCATCATCCCCATCGACATCAGCACCGCAGCCACCACCAGATCGATCACCAGAAACGGCAGGAAAATCAGGAAGCCGATTTCGAAGGCGCGCGTGATCTCGCTGAGCAGGAAGGACGGGATCAGCAGGGACAGCGGCGCCTGACCGTCGAGCACCGGCACCTCGCCCGGGCGCAGGGCCGCGAGGGCGGCATAGGTGTCGGGGGCGATGCGGGCGGCCATGAACACCCGGAAGGGATCGAGCGTCAGGGCAATCCCCTCCTCGAGCGGGACGTCGCCCGCGCTTAGGGGCATGATGCCCCCCTCCCAGGCGCTCAGGAACACCGGCTCCATCACGAAATAGGTCAGAAACAGCGCGAGGCTGACGATCAGCATGTTGGGCGGCGATTGTTGCAGTCCGAGGGCCTGACGCAGGATCGCGAAGACGGTGACGATGAAGGGAAAGCAGGTGATCATCACAGCCAGCCCGGGCACGAGGCTCAGCAGCGTGATCAGCACCAGCAACTGGATGGAGCGCGCGGCGAGCGTTCCGTCATCGCCCAGATCGATGCTGATCTGCTGCGCCCATGCAGTGAAGGGGACAAGGAGGGCTAAGGCGAAAACGGCGCAGCAGAGCACCAGGCGGCGCGTTTGCGTGATCGAGCGCCCGTCCAAGGTCAGACGCCCCCTGACAGATCGGTCACATCACTCAGTCGCACCGCGAGCATCCCGGCCTGATCGCCGTCAAGCTCTTCCAGATGGCCGCGGGCGATCAGCCGGTCACCGATGTAAAGCTCCACCGGATCGTCCACCCGGCGGTCGAGGGGCAGCACCGCATCGCGGTCCAGCCGCAGCAGGTCACGTACCAGCGGTCGGGCATGGCCGACCGAGACGGTCACCTCGATCGGGATCTGGCTGAAGGGGCGCTGTGCCCCCACGGTCGGGTCATCCATGGCCTTTTTTCTCCTGACTGGGTTCGAAATGGCTTGCGACGATGTCCGAGATCGCGCTGGCGACGCCTTCGGTATCGACAAGGACTTCGGTCTCGCCCGCGGCGAGGATCACCGCGCCCGGCGCGAGGCCCTCGGTCTCGACGGTCTCGAACGGGGGGCAGGTGGCGCCGGCGAGAAACTCCTCCAGCGTCAGGCGGCTGTCGGGGTGGACATGCAGCCGCACCGGTGCATCCAGCCGCGCCTGGGCAAGCGGCAACAAGGTCTCCAGGACCCGCGGCCCGAGCGTCCGGCGCGCGATCTCGGGCAGGATCAGATCGGTGAGCGCCGCGAACACGGGCCGGAGCGCGGACAGAAGATGCCCGTGCGCCTCGTGATAGCCGAAGGACATTTCCTGCAGATGACGCAGGACCTCCGCGCGCGCGGTCAGCGCGGAGTCCTTTTGTGCCGCCTCGCAATCGTCCCAGCCGGCCTTGAAGCCCTGATCGAAACCGGCAAGCCGCGCCTCTTCGATGGCCTCGTCCGAGGCGCCGGAGCCATTGCCCGGGGCCAGCCATTGCGTGCCCGCCGGCTCGAATGTTTCCGGGACGAAGCGGCGGGCCATCACGCGCGTTCCTCATCCTCTTCCATCCAGCCGCGCAGGATCTCGATCGATTCGTCCTGCCGGCTCTCGATCAGGCTGCGCAGGCGCGCGACAGGGTCGGCATCGGGGGCTTCGGGGCCGTCGATCGTGACCTCTTCCGAAGTTGGCCGGCTGCCGCCCTCGGGCGCGGGCAGGCCGCGGGCGGTGGCCCCCTGCCGCGACGCCTGGGCTGCGGCGACGTCGAGGGCACGGCCCTCCGGCAGGCCACCCGGCAGGGCATCCGGCGCGGGCAAGGCATCGTTGGGGCGGCGCGACATCAGCAGCGGTCGGAGTACGAAAAGCCCCAGCAACAGAACCACCACCGCCAGTACGGCAAGCTGGATCAGCGCCATCGGGTCGAGCCCGCGCAGATCGAGCCCCGCCGTGACGGCCTCCGTCCCTTCCGCCGGCGCGATCCGGAAAGGCAGTGCCCGCAGGGTGATCACGTCGCCGCGCTCCGCATCGAAGCCGATGGCAGAGGCGATCAGGTCGTGCAGAGCCTCCATCTCGGCCTCGGGCCGCGGCTGCCACTCGGGGGCACCGGGGGCCGGGTCCGCCACCGGCAGCGCATCCACCAGCACCGCCACGGTGATGCGCCGGATCGCGCCGGGGCCGCGCTGCACCTCGCGTTCGATCGCCGACACCTCGTAGGTGACCCGCTCGCGTGTCTCGATATTGCGGCTCTCGGAGCGGCCGCTGCCGGCGGCATCGCCGTCAGGCAGGTTGCTGGCAACGCTGACGCCCGCGGCACCGGTGTCGTTGCTCTGGGCGTTGCGTTCCTCGGTGTCGGATTGCACGACGACCCGGCCGCTGGGATCGAAGCGCCGCTCGCGCAGCGATTCGCGGTCGGTCTCGGTATCGATCGAAAGCTCCACCACCGCCTTGCCGCGGCCCACATGGGCCTCGATCAGGCGCAGCAGGTTGCGCCGCATCTCCTCACTGCGGTCGGCCCCCGGCGCACCGGCGAGCCCATCGGCCTCGGAGCCGATCAGATTGCCCTGCGTGTCGATGACCGACACCGCCTCGGCCTCCAGCCCCGGGACGGCGGAGGCCACCAGAAACCGCAGTGCGCGCGCGTGCGTCGGGCTGATGCCAGACCCGGCCGGCGTGACGGTGACCGACGCCGCCGGCGCGAAATCGCGCCGGAAGGGGGTGAGCGTCGATTGCGCGATATGGACGCGTGCCGCGCTCACATGGGGGCTGGCGACGATGGTGCGCGCAAGCTCGCCTTCCTTGGCGCGCCAATAGGCCGCATCGAACATCTGCGAGGTGGTGCCGAAACCCGACAGCCCGTCCAGCAGTTCATAGCCCTGATTGCCGGTCATCGGCAGGCTTTGCGCCGCCAGCGTCATGCGCAATTCGTCGCGCTGCCCCGCCGGAACAAAGAGCGAATCACCTCGCACCTGATAGGCCACGCCGCGCGCTTCGAGGGCGGCGACCACATCACCCGCCGCGCGCGCGTCGAGCCCGCCGTAGAGCAGGGCCAACGTCGGGCTCGCAGCCATCCGTGTCAGCGCCAGAACACCTGCAAAGACAGCGATCGTCACCGCGCCGAGCACCAGCCTGCGCCCCGGCGTCAGAGTGTTCCAGAGGGTTCTAACCTGTTCCAAGCCGCCAACCTCGCCCATCCGGGCCTTCTGCCCGTGCACGGTCTGTTCTGGCCGGTCGCGCTTAACAATCGGTTAGTGGGCTGAGGAGTATAGGGCAGAAGTGCGATCACGCGAGATGGATAGATGAGC
>SKUV01000006.1 GCA_007129775.1 Paracoccaceae bacterium
GACCCAGACGACCGAAGAGCGCCGCGCGCTCATCGACGCTGCCCGCAAGCCGCCCGCGCCCCGGATCGACGCGAAAGCCATAGGAGTTGAGAAGCCAGCCGGCCCGGCACTCCTCTTCAAGTGGCGCAAGCAACCACAGCCGAGCTAGGGTTTCGGGCAGCGCTTGAGGGCCGTCGGACCCGAGGAGCAAGAACAACCTCGTATTGCTGTCCAGGATAAGCGCGAGCGCCTGGCCGGGTTCTGCGCCTTCGAAGACGACATGCTTGATCCCCGTCGTGCCCGTCTCGCCGAAGTGGGCCTTAAACCGGCGGCCATTAAACTCGATCTCCCGGATCGCCCGCGCCGTGGCTGGTAGCCAACGAACGCTACTTTCGAAGGCCGCTCGCGCCTCTTCAGCCTTAGCATGGAGTTCAGGGTCGATCTCGAGATCGATAAGCGTTGCGCTCCTCCCATCTCGCTTCTCGTCCATCGAGAGTGTCCGTCCGCCCTCCCAAACCTCAGGCAGCATGCCTCCCTTAACTCGGCAAGATGCCTCGAAACCGGAGGCGATTCCCACTTCGCGGGCAATGAGATGCACGCTCTTGAACCCCAGTCCGAACCGCCCCGTAACATCCTCGCGCTTTTCGGAAAGGTTCATAAGAAGCATGTTGAAGAGGTCTCGCTGCCAGCCCTCGCGTTCGCCGTCGGCCGGACGCCCGGGACGATTGATGAGACGTCCCCAGTGCTGCAGGCGCAAACGCTCGGTCTGGAACACAACACGGCACAACGATGCCCCCTCGGGCGGGTGTTGAAGCGTCGCGTCGTCAGCATTCTGGAAGAGTTCAAAAACCACGCGCGCAGGGCCATAGCCGTAGCTCCCGATGCCCTGGCGGATCAGCGAGAGCAGTTCGGTAGCCGTCTCTGGCGATGAAACCTCCTCCCAGAGCGAACGCTTGGCCGCGGGCAATTGGTCTGCACGCCGGTTCGGCGGGATGGACTGCTCCTTTGTCTCATACTGGTTCAGAGCGTCCCGTAGCTTCGATCCCCGGACCGGCTTCAATTCTGCCAGGATCTGCGGCAGGCGATCTTCGAGGCGAGCGCGCGTATCCTCGACCGTCGCTTGTTCAGCCAGGAATGCTTGCCGGAATTCCTCAAGGACAGCGTCCTCGCAATGACGGAAATGCCATAGAGCGAGCCGTCCAACGGTTGCGATTAACTCCTCTAGTGTGGCCCGCGCAATCGGGCCATCACTGTCAGCGAGCGTAACCTCATGGGCCATCTTGCCAAGTACGGTAGTGGCACCTTCCTCTTTCAGCCTGCGTTGCTGATGATGTCCCGCACCAAGAACCTGAAATGGTGTGAGTATTGCGCTGGGCGCGTTTCTAAAACTCCCGTCAAGAGCAAGTATCGGGACCGGTCCGCCGGTAGTAAGTTTGAAGTGCAGGCGAACGTCTTTGCGGATCGACGAGAGATCGTACGTTCTTCCGGTCTGATTGGGGGTGAGTTCGCCAACGACTTCGCTCAGCCTATTCTGAATGGCAAGAATTCGTGCCTCCGGCAGCGCCAGATAATCGCGCGCCAGCCTCACGAACAGATCGCGATCAGCAACTAGCGCGGCGAATAATGCGAGTGCCTGCTCCGGCACCTGCGCCCGAAGTCGCGTCAGAACCGCGGCCAAGCTTTGCGAACAGTCTTCCTCCGACAAAACTGACTGCTCGACATCCGAGTTTTCATATGCGGCACCATCCTCGGGACCGGTAGGATCTTCATATGCCGGCAAAAGCTCAGCGAGTTCCGAGTAGAGCAGGACGTCCGGCGCAATCCCCGTGCATCGGGCAGTGACCTCGCAACCCGGCTTCCAGGAGCCTGCCGCAGTGGGCACCAAGACTCTGCCCATAATCGCTTGGAAACTCGAAAGGGGCCATGCAGTCATCGCCCGGAAGCTCGCTTCGTAGGCGATGCGCGCAGAACTCTTAGCTGCGCGGGACGAACCTTTTCCCTCCTGCGCCATCTTCGCCAAGGCGTTGAGCCAGCCGTCAATGTCCGAGGACGAATGGCTGTCAGCGGTCCCAAATTGCATGAGGACCTCGCACGCCCGCCTTGCGTTCTTCTCGTTGTCCTTGTCAAGCGCTCGCAGCAGCGTGGCGAGAAGGGGCCAGCCAGTGAGCGGGAGGACGGCACCGGCGGCGGCGAGGTCGGTAAGCGCCCCTGCCAACTCCTCGTTGACCTCGCCCATGTAGGCGACAGGTCTCGATGCCTCGACTACGAGGAGAAGCCCGTCGAGAGAACCTGCTTCGTCGGAAAGCACGCCCCGGTCTCGCAAAGCGGCGAAGCCGGGGTGATCGCGAAGCGTCGGGGCGATGGCGCTCACCGGCAGGAAAAGCAGATCGTCACCAAGCGCCTGCCGCGCGGCCGTTAGAATTTCGTCGGACAGGTCGAGCACATCCTCGGGCTTCCAGGCGCTGCCGCTATGGTCAAGGAGCCAAGGGACCCGGCCGATCTGGTCCAGGTCGGGCCGGTCGATCCGTGCGAGTGCCTCGATAATCTCGGCGGCGAAGCGCGAGGGTTCGGGTTGACCTAGGCAGAGCGCGATCTGCGCCTCGGGCGACCAGGGCAGGACCAGCGCCTCGGCCTGCTGCTGTGCGTTCGGATCTTCGAGAGCGCTCAGCATCGGCACGAGGGTCTGTAGAGCGTGTGGCACCGGCCACTCGGCTGTGCGCCGATAGAGGGTATCGGCGCTGGCCCAGCCGCCGTCGACACGGGGCAGGACCGACAGCTTGCGCAGCGCCTCCACTGGGATGCCGGCGCACAGGATCGCCTCGGCCACCTCCCGGTCGAGGCCATGGCCCGCAAGCTCATGGGCATGACGAAAAAGCAGCTCCCCGAGCTCCTGCCCTGCGATCTCGGCAATTCCGAGTTGCCGCTGCCGGGCGCGGTCGAGTTTGTCGACGATGGTGCCCGGCACGGGAATCTCCTGAGCGGACTGCGCAAGCAGCCGGGAAAGGAAGTGGTCGAGCGCCGGCGCGATCTCCGCTAGCGCCACGAGGCGGATGCCATCCTCGAACGCGCGCCGGTCACCGGCCGCGAGGGCCCGGAGGGCGCCACGGCTCTCCGTGTCGGTGGTGAAGATCTCTGCCAGAAGGTCGGCCCGCGCCTCAGGTCGGCCGAAAGCGGTGGCCTTGCGCACAAGCGCGCAGGCTGCCGCTTGATCGAGGTCGACGGCCTGGAACGGCGCCGACCGGGCCGCATCAGGATCCTCAAGTGATTTCAGCACGACATCCGGCAAGATGAACGCTTGCACCTGAGGCAGGGCGGCAGCCAGGAGATTGAGGCGCTTTCTTGCGGCGGGCTCGTCCCTGAACAGGCGCCGTTCGCGCGCCGCGGTGTCGAGTTCGGCGAGGCTCAGAAGGGATCGCCCGGCACCGCTCAGCGCCCGCAGAGCCTTGAGACGCGCGAGTGCGGGATCGGCGAGCGCATGGTCGATCCGCTCGAGCCGTCTGACGATGGCGAGCGCGGCCGCCGCCGCGGCATCGGCCTGCCGGTCGGACTGGAGCAGCGGCTCCAGCGCGGCCAGAAGCGGGCGCGCCTCGCGCGGATCAAGGGCGATGTCAGCACCGGTGCCCAGGGGCAGCCAGTCCCGCGGCAGGCAAATCACGGCCTCGGATACCTGCGAGAGTGCGCGCAGGACGAAGCGCTCTGAAGCGGTTTTGGGCAGCGGCACCACGCCTGCGCCATCCACCTTCGCCAACACGTCCGCGATCGCCTCGTGCAGGGCAAGTGTCCGTTCCGAGGCTAGCGCCTGCCGGAGACAACTCAGCACCGGACCAGCCGCGGCCGCGCGCAGGTCGGGATCGGTGCAGGCGACGGCAAGCAGGCCGGCCAGAGCGCGCGCCCGGGCTTCGGCTTGGAAGACCGAGGGGTCCAGATCCCGAAGGAGCGCTGCGAGTTCTTCGCCCTCCCAGCCCAGGGGCTCGGGAGCCAGCACGGCCTCGGCTCCGCAGACGAGGGTGAGCCCCCGTGCTTCGGCCCAATCAGCGAGCCACGGTAGGATGGCGGCAAGGCCGACCCGGCCGCGTTCGTCCGGTGCCGGCAGAGGACGCAGCCGCGCATCCGCAGGCAGAAGGCGCCATCGGGCCACCTGCACGCTGCCTGCCCGCTCAACGACGCGCGCCAACGCATGCTCGCCGCACATGGCCTCGCGGTGCGCGCGGCCGAAGCTGCTGTCTGCAAGCGCCATGACGCCAGCGACAAGTGCGTCGCTAGAAAGCATCTGCTTTGTCAGGGCGTCATGCAGAACTGCGGGGATCAGCGGCAGCACCAACCGGTCGCGCAGGCTGCGGTTCCAAGCGGCGCGGATGCCCGCTTCGTCGCTCGGCTGCGAATCCCCGGGGCGCAGGCCGGCCTCGTCGAGCCCGATCACGGCCTTGCGTCCGCTGTCCACAAAGAAGCAGCCGTGCAGGACCAACCGGAGGAGCCCCTTACCTTCCATTCCGATGGGGCGAAAAGCTTCTGCGACCGGCAGAAGCACTGCCCAGTCCCCGGCGAGTTCGGCCGTGGCCTCGGCGTCGTTCACAATAATCACGGCGCCATGTGGGGTGGCCTTCTGCTCCTCTTCCTCGTCGGTGTCTCGATTGCGTGTCCGCGGCCACCAGTCCGACTGCCTCAGATTGCGGCAGAAGTCGTCGGCCGCGCGCCGCTCGCGCCCGAGGCTGGCAAGGCCCGCGCCCAGATGCCCGCCGAAGAGGCGATCGCCCGGTTCCAAGGTGTAGCCGATCATGCCCGGGGCGTCCCGACGGTCTAGATCGGCTTTCTCCGCGCCGATGACAACGGAAACGTGCTTAACATGGCGCAAGGCAGCCAGGAGTTCGGCCAGCTTTCGCCGGTCGGCGAGCGGAACGAGGCTTGCCGACGCGATCTCCAAGGCGACGATTCCGTTGCTCTTCGGCTTCGGGCGCATGCCCGGGCGGCGCAGCGGGAACCACAGGTTCAGCCGCCGCCTTCCGGGCAGGCTGGCCGCGCCCGCCGCCCGGATGCGCGCGGCGTCGGCATCCGTTACGGTGCTCCAGAGCAGGCAGGCATCACCCGGTCGCCCGAGCGTCTCGAACGGGTTGACGACGAAGGGCGCGTGCGCGCCGTAGCCCTCGGGCACCACGACGAAGGCATCGCAGAGGTGAAAGGCCGACTTCTGCCCCAGACCAAAGCGCCCGACAGCGGCCTCGTCCAGCGCCTTGACGCTGCCGCCGAAGGTCTGCATGCCCTTTGCCGAGTCATCGTTGAATTCGCCGTCATTGACCAGAAGCAGGCCCGGCCCCTGCAGGAGCGGGTTCTCTGCCTCGGACCACCCCTCGAGCAGATGCACCGCCACAGCCCCGGCGCGCGCGTCATCGGCATTCTGCAGAAGCTCGCGGAGAACAGGAAACCCGTCAGCATAGGGATAGCGCTCAAGATTGTGGCGCAGATGCTCGACGATGTCCTTTGGGTCGAATCTCATGGCGCCCCTTTGATTTCAGCCAGTGCCGTAACTGCACAGAGCGTGTTAATCAGCGTCATCTGTTCGACCGTCTCGCATTTAGCCTCGCGCAGACGCGGCGCGCCGAAGACCAGCGCCAGGCATTTGGCGCGCGAGACAGCCACGTTGATGCGGTTAAGGGAGAACAGGAAGTCCATCCCGCGCGGCGTTTCCTCGGCTGATGAGGCCGTCATGGAGACGAGGCAGACCGGCGCCTCGTGCCCTTGAAACTTGTCGACCGTGCCGACGCGGATGCCGGGCGGCAGCGCATCGCGAAGGGCGTTCACCTGCGCGTTGTAGGGGGCGACGACGATGATGTCTGTCTCGCGCATGGGGCGGCGCGTGCCTTCCTTCTCCGTCCATTCGCCTTGCAGAAGATCGGTGACCGCGGCCTGGATCGCGGCGACCTCCTCGGTCGAGACCTGCGCATTGCCCTCATGCGCGACCGGCACCCAGAATGCCCCTGCCTCGGGGAAATGTGTGCCGGTTACGGCTTGGCGCGCGGTATCCAGGTTGCTGGTAAGCCGACCCTCATAGACCTGGTCTGAGATGAAGCGGCAAACCTCGGGGTGCATGCGCCGCGAGACGGGAAGGAAGATGCCCCGGTTCGGGGGGATTGTCGCGTGATCGCCGAGCATCCAGTCGAGGCAGGAGAGGTTCGCAGGCTCGGGGTGCGCGCCCTGGATGACCTGCGGCAGCTGACGCGGGTCACCGACCAGCACGATGTTGCGTACGGCACGCCCCATGGCGACCATATTCGCGAGGCCGACTTGTCCAGCCTCGTCAACGAAGAGCCAGTCCAGAGACTGTTCGAGCTCCGGGCGCGAGAAGAAGAACGCAGTTCCGCCGACGACATGGGCCTCTGTCAGCGCAGGGTCGTCGTTGGACGTGGCGCGGGTGATGCCGGCGAAGCCCTCGGGATAGCCGTCGTCTTCACCACTCACTTTGTGAGCGAGCTCCGCGTTCTCCAATGTGATGTCCGGGTCGTCGTCCTCCAGCGCAAGAAGACACCCCATCAGCACATTGCGAATAGCCTCGTGGCTGTTCGAGGCCACGCCGACACGGTGCCCTTTCCGTACGAGAGACAGGATCGCGCGCGCTGTGACAAACGTCTTTCCCGTGCCCGGCGGCCCCTGGATCGGCAGCACGCTGCCGTCCATCGCGCCCACGGCCGCGATCGTCCCGGCCACAGGATCAGCGCCATCCAGCAGGTCCGGTTTCGGGCCAGTAGTTAGGCGCGGGGCTGCGCGGGACAGTAGGTCGTCGATGGCGGTGAACCGACGTGGCCCGCATTGATCCGCGATGACATCACGCAGTGCCGCGGCGATGACGCCTGTATTGAGCGGCCAGTCTGGGTGCAACGTGAGGCGCTCGCCCA
>SKUV01000142.1 GCA_007129775.1 Paracoccaceae bacterium
AGGCGATCCTTGTCCTTGCCGAGGGTCGGCTCGAAGGTGGCGTCGATGCCGCGGTCGCGGAAGATCTACACGGCGGTGGGGGACAGGGCGTCGGAGACGAGAACTTTGGGCGCCATGGTCAGGCTCCTTGTGAATGTGTGGTGATTTGGGGTCGACCGCCCGCACGGGGGGGCGGCTTGAAAAGGGGGATCAGGCGGCGGCGGCCTGCGCGGAGATCTCGGCCTCGAAGGCCCATTCGATCCACGGCATCAGCGCCTCGATATCCGAGGTCTCGACGGTGGAGCCGCACCAGATCCGCAGCCCCGGCGGTGCGTCGCGATAGGAGCCGATATCGAAGGCCACGCCCTCTTTCTCCAGCCGCTTCGCGACGGCTTTGGCAAAGGCTGCGCCATCCGAGATACGCGGGTCGGTGAATTTCAGGCAGACGCTGGTCGTGGAGGCCGTGGCCGGATCTTCGGCGAGGTTCGCGATCCAGTCGCGCGCCTGCACGAAACCGGCGACAGCGGCGGCATTCGCCTCGGCCCGGGCGATCAGGGCGGGCAGGCCGCCGATCCCCTCGGCCCAGTCGAGCGCCTGCAGATAATCCTCCACCGCAAGCATGGAGGGCGTGTTGATCGTTTCGCCGCGAAAGATGCCTTCGATCAGCTTGCCGCCCTTGGTCAGGCGGAAAATCTTGGGGAGCGGCCACGGCGGCGTGTAGGATTCCAGCCGTTCGACCGCGCGGGGGCTCAGGATCAGCATGCCATGCGCAGCCTCGCCCCCCAGCACCTTTTGCCAGGAGAAGGTCGTCACATCCAGCTTGTCCCACGGCAGGGCCATCGCGAAGGCGGCGCTCGTGGCGTCACAGAGCGTCAGCCCCCCCCGGTCGGCCGGGATCGCCGCGCCATCGGGCATGCGCACGCCCGAGGTCGTGCCGTTCCATGTAAAGCAGACGTCGCGGTCGTAATCGAGCGTGGCCATGTCCACGATCTGCCCGTAAGGCGCCTCGTGCACCCGGGCGTCGAGCTTCAGTTGCTTGACGGCATCGGTCACCCAGCCCGCGCCGAAGCTTTCCCAGGCCACCATCTCGGCCGGGCGCGCGCCCAGCATGGTCCACATCGCCATCTCGAAGGCGCCAGTGTCCGAGGCCGGGACGATGCCGATCCGGTAATCGGCCGGAACGCCGAGAATCGCGCGCGTCCGCTCAATGGCATCGGCCAGCTTGGCCTTGCCGATGGCGGCGCGATGCGACCGGCCGAGCGCGGCACCGGACAGCTTGTCGAGCGAAAAGGCGGGGGGTTTGGCACAGGGGCCGGAGGAAAAACGCGGATTGACCGGCCGCGCGGCCGGGGTCGTGGTGGTCGTCATGTGCTATCCTTCCAGATAAGCGCCCTTCGTTGGGGAAGGGTGTCCCACCTGCGCGGATAGGGTGTTTGTGCGGCCTTGGCAAGTGCTGTTGCGCGCACAGGGCAGAACCGAGGCAGCACCGGGGCCGCACCGGGGCCGCGCACCGGGGTGATGCGCGGCCGGCTGTGGCGCACGGATGCTCAGGCGACCTGCGCCAGCGCCTCGGTCACGGCATCGTCGAGCCTGTCGACGATGTCGTCGATATCGGCCTCGCGCACGATGAAGGGCGGGGCCAGCAGCACATGATCGCCCTGCACCCCATCCACCGTGCCGCCCATGGGATATACCATCAGACCCCGCGCCATGGCGGCAGCCTTGATCCGGGCATGCAGCTTGTGCGCCGGGGCGAAGGGGGTCTTGCGCTCGCGGTCGGCGACCAGTTCGATGGCCTGAAACAGGCCGCGCCCCCGGATATCGCCCACATGGGGGTTCTGGCCGAAGGTCGTGTGAAGCCGCGCGTTCAGATGCCGGCCCATGGCCTGCACATTTTCCAGCAGCCCGTCGCGGGCGATCACCTCCTGCACCGCGAGCCCGGCGGCGGCCGCCATCGGGTGGCCCATATAGGTATGGCCATGCTGGAAAAAGCCCGAGCCGTTGGCGAAGGCGTCGTAAATCCGCCGGCTCAGCAGGGTCGCTCCGATGGGCTGATAGCCGCCGCCCAGCCCCTTGGCGATGGCCATGATGTCGGGGCTGACCCCGTCCTGCTCGCAGGCATGCAGGGTGCCGGTCCGGCCCATGCCGCACATCACCTCGTCGAGGATCAGCAGCACGCCATATCGATCGCAGATCTCGCGGATGCGTTTGAGGTAATCGGCCACCGGCGGCACCGCGCCCGCGGTCGCCCCAACCACCGTTTCGGCCACGAAGGCCGCGACGCTGTCGGGGCCGAGCGCGAGGACCCGGTCTTCAAGCGCCTGCGCGGCGCGGGCGGCGTAATCCGCGTCGCTCTCGCCCTCTTGCTGCTCGCGATAGGCATAGCAGGGCGCGATATGGTGGGTTTCGACCAGCAGCGGCCGGAACGGCTCGCGCCGCCATTCGTTGCCGCCGGTGGCCAGTGCGCCGAGCGTGTTGCCGTGATAGCTCTGGCGCCGCGCGATGATGTGGCGGCGCTCGGGCTGGCCGGTTTCCACGAAATACTGCCGCGCCATCTTGAGCGCCGCCTCCATCGCCTCGGACCCGCCCGACAGCAGATAGACATGGCTCAGCCCCTCCGGCGCATCGGCGATCAGCCGCTCGCCCAGCGCCTCGGCCACCTCGGTGGTGAAGAACCCGGTATGGGCATAGGCCAGCCGGTCAAGCTGGGCATGAAGCGCGGCCAGAACATGAGGGTGGCCATGGCCGAGGCAGGACACCGCCGCCCCGCCGGATGCATCGATATAGGAGCGGCCTTCGGTATCGATGATGTGGATGCCCTGCGCCTGCGCGGCGACGGGCAAGGTGGCGCGGGTGGTGCGGTGCAGAAGGTGGGTCATGGCGTGTCGCTCTTTGAGGGGAGGCCGGACGCGGGGCTTCGCTGCCGGCGGTGGGCTCGCCCGCGAGGGGCGCGGTCGAGAAAGGTGTCGAGTGCCGCGTTCTGGGCATCGAGCGCGCGCAACCGCGCCAGCGCGGCCTCGCCCAGGCGCGCGGCGCATTGTGCGGCCAGCGCCTCGGCCAGTGCAAAGGCCGGGGTCATCGCGTGCAGGAAGCCGGGGGCGCCGGTGGGGGCGACCAGTGTCGCGGGATCGCCGCGTGCGGCCAGCGGCGAGTTCTCGCTGTCGGTCAGCGCGACAACGCGTAGGCCGCGGCCGCGGGCCAGATCGGTCAGCGCGACCGTCGCCCGGGCATAGGGGCGCAGCCCGACCACAATCAGCGTATCCTGCGCATCACCCTCGTGGAGCGGGTCCGCCCCGGTCGCACCCGGCGCATCGAGAAACCGCGCGTCTGGGGTCACCAGCGACAGCGCGTAGTAAAGATGCCATGCCACCGAATGGCTCGCCCGCAGCCCCAGCACATGGACGCGGCGGGACAGGGTGATGCAATCCGCCGCCGCGTCGATCGCGTCGATCGTGGCGGGGGCGTTCAGTGCTTCCAGATGGCGTGACAGGGCCGCCAGCATACCGCGCCCGGCGTCGCCATTGGCCAGACGCGGCGCCGCCTGCCGCGCGAGCCCGGCCGAAGCCGCGCGCAGGTTGGCGACATAGGCCGCCCGCAGGTTGTCGAACCCGCCGAGGCCCAGCGCCTGCGCAAGGCGGGTCATCGTTGCCGGGGCCACATCGGCCAGCCGCGCCTGTTCACGCATCGACAAGAGCGCGACTTCTTCCGGATGGTCGAGAACCCAGCGCGCCGCCCGTTGCAATTGTTGCGACAGTTCGGGGAATCGCTGGGCGATGAGGGCGTCATGGGGTCCGTTCATGGGGCGAGGTCTACACGACCCGACTGCGGTTTGCAACGAATGTTTCAAGATTATGAAACACTGCTCCGGGCCCGGCGCAGCCGGGCCGGTGCTCCGGATGGCGGACGGAGAAATCCGGCCGCTCCCGGCAAGCCCTGCGGCCTGTCAATCAGCTTGTCCTGGCAAAGTAGCTTTGCGTCGGCGATCCTCGCCGCCGCCCCGGGCGGTGCCGGCGACTGTTCCAGCCGGGCGCCGACCTCCCGCGGCGGTGGCCGCGGCGCGAGGCGGTTTCAGCCGATGGCGTAGCCCACGCCGCGCACCGTGCGGATCGGGTCCGCGGCGCCCCGGGCGCATAATGCCTTGCGCAGGCGCCCGACATGGACATCCACAGTGCGGCTGTCGATGCAGATGTCCCGCCCCCAGACCCGGTCCAGCAGCGCCTCGCGGCTCCAGACCCTGCCCGGGCGCTCCATGAAAGCCGACAGCAGCCTGAACTCGGTCGGGCCAAGATGAAGCGATTCGCCGTCGCGGCTGACCAGATGGCTGTCGGGATCGAGCCGGATGCCCTCCACCTCAAGCACCTGCCCGGCGCTGACCGGCCGCAGGCGGCGAAGGTTCGCCCGCACCCGCGCGACAAGTTCGGCCACCGAATAGGGTTTCACGATGTAATCGTCGGCCCCGGTGTCGAGGCCGCGCACCCTGTCGCTTTCCTCGGAGCGGGCCGAAACCATGATCACCGCCGCCTCGCGCCCCGCGGGGCTGGCCTTGATCTGCCGGCAGGCCTCCAGCCCCGACAGGCGCGGCAGCATCCAGTCCATCAGCACGATATCCGGCCCCTGCTCGGCCACGGCCAGCAGTGCCTCCTCGCCGTCGCGGGCAGTCGCGACGCGAAAACCCGCCGCCTTCAGGTTGTAGCTCAGGAGCGCCAGTTGGGCTGGCTCGTCATCGACGATCAGAACCAGCGGCTCGGCGATCCGTGTCATCCGCGTCATTCTCCCGGGCCCCGGATCGTCGCGGTCGAATGGCCCTTCTGGCGCGGCTCCATCCGGCGACCTTCGGCGACGAAAATGACATTTTCTGCCCCGTGCGTCACCAGATCGCCCATGCGTTCGATGTTCTTGGCGATGAAGATGTAATGCAGGCACGCGCTGATGTTGCGGGGGTCTTCCATCATGTGGGTGATGAATTCGCGGAAGAGCGCGTTGGTCATGTCGTCGACCTCCACGTCCCGGGCGATCACGTCGCGCGCCAGGTCCACATCCAGCCGCGCGTAGGAATCGAGCATGTCCTTCAGCATCTGCCCCACAAGCCGCGACTGGCGGCGCAGGGCGCCGGCCGCGCCTTCGATCGTCGGCGCGGTGGTCAGCACCGCCACGCGCCGCGCCATGTTCTTGGCGTAATCGCCCAGACGTTCCATCTCGCCCGCGATCTTGATCACCGCCACGGCCGCGCGCAGATCGTCCGCTTGCGGCTGGCGCAGCGCGAGCAGGCGCACCACCTGCGAGTCGATCTCCTGTTCCGCGGCGTCGATGGCGCGGTCGCCTTCGATGACCTCGGCGGCCAGTTCCTCGTCGCGATGCTCCAGCGCGCGCGATGCGTCGAGGATCGCAGCCTCGACCTTGCCGCCCATGGTCAGAACCGAAAGGCGGATCGCATCAAGATCGCGGTCAAAGGCGGAAAGCGTGTGCTTCTTCATGCGCGTGTTCCTTCTTCGGCGGTGCAGCGGCCTGCCGGCCAACTCGCCCACCGTTCGCTTCGGTTCGGGAAATACGCCGCAAATGAAACAGTTTCATGACACTGGTGGCGCCTGATCCTCCGGGCCCTCGCTCAGGATGACCAGCACGCTGGCATCGGCGGGCAGATCGAGCCTTCTCAGCCCTGCCAGCCCCGCGGCCCCCGAAGGCGTCGTCGGCAGGCCGTGACCAGCCAGAAGGGCAGCGGTTTCCTCCGCCTCGGCATCCGAGATGGTAACGAACAGGTCGGCATCGCGCGCCAGCCCGTTCAGCGCGATCAGCGAAGGTTCCTTGCAATCGAGCCGCCCCATGCAGGAGGGCGCGCCCGGTGCCTCCACCACGCCGCCGGCGCGGATGCTTTCGAGCAGGGGACGTGCGTTTTCGGGCTCCACCACGACGATCTGCGGCGCGTCGCCCAATGCCGCCCGGGCATGGGCGGCCACCGCGGCCGCCAGCCCGCCCACGCCGGCCTGCAGCAGGATATGGTCGGGCGGCGCGGGCATCGCCGCCACCGCTTCGGCGGCCAGTTGCAGATAGCCCTCCATCACCCGCAAAGGCATGTCGGAATAGCCGGGCCATGAACTGTCGGACAATAGCGTCCAGCCGTTCTCTGCCGCTGCCCTGGCGGCGGCGGCCATGCTGGCTTCGTAATCGGTGCCTTCGCGGACCACTTCGGCCCCGCGCGCGGCCAGCCTGCCGGCAAAGGCTGCCGGCACCGTCTCGGCCAGATAGACCACCGCCCGTGCCCCGAAGATACGTGCCCCGGCGGCCACCGACAGCCCGTGATTGCCCGCGCTTGCGGTGACGAAAACGCGCCCGCCAAGCGCCGCGCCGGGATCGGCCGCGCCGGTGGCCACGGCCTCCTGCGCGATGGCATGGGCCGCGCCCAGCGCCTTGAAGCTACCGAGCCCCATCCGCGCGCTTTCGTCCTTCAGCCAAAGTCGCGCGACCCCCAAAGCCGCGGCCAACGCCGGCAGGTCGCGCAACGGCGTCGCCGCATGGGCCGGGCATTGCCGCAACAGCGCTGCCACGCCGGTTGCATCGGCGCGCGGCAGCAGGTCTGCTCCGGGCAGTCCTGTGCCGCGCCATGGATTTTGCAGGATCTCCGGCATCGCGTCTTGCCTCCTGACGAAAGGTGCAGAAATGTCGCCGACCGGCGGTGGCCGCCCTATCTACCCCGGGCGGCGCGGCTCGTATAGCGGGCTTTGCCGGCCGGCCCCGCCGGCCCGGGCAGATTGCGCGGCTTGCTGCCGGGGCCTCAGTATTTTTTGCGGATTTCGGTGCAAAGGCCATGGCGTAGCCCCGCGATATGCGGCAATCTGCGGAATATGCTTAACGTGTGCAATAAATACGTCCCGCCCCGAACGCCTCCAAAGCCCCGTCAGGGTGACGCAGGATGACCGATGCGCCGCGGCCGATGCCGCAGATCGCCCCGCGCCTGATCTTTGTGGCGGTGGCCCTGCCGATGTTTCTGGCCATCGTCAACCAGACGATGATCTCGGTCGCGCTGCCCCCCATCGGCGCCGAGTTGGGCGAGCTCGCCCGCCTGCCGTGGCTGGTGATCGGCTACATGCTGGCGCTGACGGTCACGGGCCCCGCCTATGGTGCGCTTGGCGATACGCTGGGGCGCAAGACCATGCTGATGATGTCGTTGGGCGTCTATCTGGCAGGCACGATCGTCGCCAGTCTTGCGCCAAGTTTCGAGGTGCTGGCGCTGGGCCGGCTGATACAGGGGATGGGCGGCGGGGGGCTGATTTCGCTTAGTCAGGCGTTGATCGGGCAGGGCATTTCGGCGCGCGAACGCGGGCGGATGCAGGGCTATGTGGCCAGTATCGGGGTGCTCGCCTCCACCTCCGGGCCGATCATCGGCGGCGTGCTGGTGGAGACGCTGGGCTGGCGCAGCCTGTTTCTGTCCACGGTGCCGCTGGCCTTGATCGGCCTTGTCCTGCTGGCGCGGCTGGAGGTCCGTCAGCAACAGCGCAGCGCGCGGGGCTTCGACTGGTCGGGCTTTCTCTTTCTCAACCTGATGGTGGTGGGTCTGACGCTGGGCATGGAGCTTATGCGCGGTTTCGCGCCGCCCGTGCTGATCTGGCTGGCGATGATTGCGGCGCTGGCCGGTCTGCTCGGGCTGATGCTGACCGAGGGGCGCGCGGTCAATCCGCTGTTTCCGCCGGCGCTGGTGGCGAACCCGGCGATCTGGCGCGCGATCCTGCTGGCAGCCTTTCACGGGGCGACCGTTGTCAGCTATGCAACTTTCCTGCCGCTGTTTCTGCGGATCGTCCATGGCAAGGAGGTGCTGGATGCCGCGGCGATGCTGCTGGCGATCACGCTTGCGCTGGGTCTGTCGGGCTTCGTCACCGGGCATCTGATCAGCCGCCTTGGCCGGACGGCGCTGTTTCCGACGCTGGGGCTTGTGGCCGTGACGCTTTCCATCGCGGTGGTCGGATTGTTCGGCGCGGCGCTGCCGATGCCGCTGCTCTGGGCGATGTTCGTCGTCACGGGGCTGGGGCTCGGCACGGTGATGCCGGTGGTCCAGACCACGGTGCAGCAATCGGCGCCGGACACGATGCGCGGCGCGGCTGCGGGCAGCGTGACCTTCGGCCGGTCCATCGGGTCGGTCGTGGGGGCGGCGGCGGTATCGATGGTGGTGTTCTCCACCGCCGCCGGGCCGGGCCAATCGCCCGAGCAGGCCAGCGCGATTCTGGCGCGGCCCGAATTGATCGACGCGGCGGCGGCCGAGCTTTGGGCGCGGGCCTTCGCCGCCGCCTTCCTGACCATCGCGGGGTTTTCGTTCGCGGGCTGGCTGACGGCGCTGACCACGCCGGCGCGACGCATCTGAAGCCGCGCCCCGCCCGCCGGTCAGGCGAGATCCAGCACCGTGACCATCCGCAGATCGCCGAAGCCGTTGAACCGGGTGTTGGTGGCGGTGCTGTAGGCGCCCATGGAATGAAAGATCAGATGATCGCCCTCGGCGATGTCCCCGGGCAGGTCGATCAGCCCGGGCAGACGGTCCACGCTGTCGCAGGTCGGGCCGAAGACGACCCGCGCGCGGGCCTCCCCGCGCCGCAGCACGCCCTGCGCGTCACGCAATTCCAGCCGGCCCGGCGCTCCCAGCAGGGGCGCCTCCGCCAGCGCCCCGTAGACCCCGTCGTTGAGAAAGACGTGATCGCCATCGCGCACCGCACGGACCTGCGTCGCCAGCGACAGCGCCTCGCCCACGAGGCCACGGCCGGGTTCGCACACCAGCAGGGGCGCGTCGTCGCCGAAAACCTGCGCCGTTTCCGCGCCGATCACGGCAAAGATCGCCTCCAGCGCCGGCGCATCGGCCCCGACGCGATGCGAGGGAAAGCCGCCGCCGACGTTCAGCCGCGCAATCCGCACGCCGGCCCGATCCGCGATCCATGCGGCCTTCTGGATATAGGTGGCCCATGTCGCGGGGTCGGTGCATTGGGTGCCGGGGTGGAAGGTGAGCGCGGGCACGAAGCCCGCCTCGGCCACACGGTGCAGCAGCGCCACCGCGGCTTCGGCTTCCACACCGAACTTGGTGCCGAAATCATAGACCGCGCCGGCCACCGGCAGCTTGAAGCGCACCGCGATCTCGGTTCCCGCCGCCGGCACAGCCGCGATCAGCTTGTCGAGTTCCGAGGCCGAATCCACCGACCACGAGGCAACGCCGTGGCCCAGCGCCTCGGCAATCTCGGCGCGCGAGCGCACGGGATTGTTGTAGTGCAGAACCGCATCGGGCAGCAGCCGCCGGATCAGCCGGATTTCCGGCACCGAGGCCACGTCGAAGCCGCCTACGCCCGCGGCGGCGATATTCTCGATCACCTGCTCTTCGGGGTTCGCCTTGACCGCAAAGGTCACGAGGCCCGGAAAGCCCCGCACGAAACGGCGCACCGTGTCCTGCAGGATCGCGGGAGCGAAAAACAGAACCGGCGTATCCGCCGCCATCCGGCGCAGGTAATCCGCCGGGCTCGCCCAGATCGTCTTTCCAAGGCCCATGTCGCCGCTCCCGTTGCCATCGCCCCCGCCGGGGGCGTCTTTCGTGCCATCCTTCGCGCGAAGCAGCCGCGCATCTGGTCCAAGGATGCGGGATATGATGGACGATTTCACCGATCAAAACCGTTGTTAGTGTCGAAATATCGGTTATTATGACGAAATATCCGACGTTATGTAAGGCTCGGGGCGGTGGCGCATGGATGAAACGGATCGTGCCCTTCTGACGCAACTTTCCGCCGACGCGCGGGTGTCGGTGGCGACGCTGGCGCGGCGGCTGAAGCTCGCGCGCTCCACCATTCAGGCGCGCATCGAGCGGCTGGAGGGCACCGGGGTCATCGCCGGCTATACGGTCAAGCTGGGCGATCAAGCGCGGCAGGGGCGCATTCGCGCCACCGTCCTGCTGTCGATCGAACCGCGCGCCCAGCCGCAGGTCCTGTCGCGCCTGCGGGCACTGCCGGAGGTGGAGCGTATCCACACGCTGAGCGGGCGGTTCGATTTGCAGGTGCAGGTTGCGGCCCAGACCACCACGGCGCTCGACAGCGTGCTCGACGCCATCGGCGAGGCGCCGGGGGTGCGCTCGTCCGAAAGCCTCATTCACCTGTCGACGAAGCTCGACCGGGCAGTCTAGCGTCGGGCCATCGCGGGCGGCGCCGCAATCGCTTCGCGTGTGATCACGTTTGCGTGGGCCGCAAATGAAAGGCTGGTCCGCCGCCCCGGGCCGCTTACGCTACGTCACAACACAACCGATTGGGCGGTGGAGGGGTGATGTTCGGGCCGTGGCGCGCAAACGGCATGGCGGCGGTGCCGCGCCTGCGGGGCGTCGAAGCGCCAGGCCCGGTGCCGCCGGTGCCCGTGCGGGGGCGTGAGGTGAGCCGGGCGCTCCGCCTGATCTGGGTGCAGACGCGGGTCGTGCAGAGCGATGCTCGGCTGACGCTGGCCCGGATAATCGACGGCCTTGGCACGCGGTCATTTCCGCTCTTGATCCTCGTGCCGTCGCTCTTGCTGGTCTCGCCGCTCAGCGCGATACCCGGAATGACCACGACGCTGGGGCTGATCGTCGCGCTTCTGCTCGCGCAGCGGCTGGCCGGGCGCCGGACGATCTGGCTGCCGCGCGCCCTTGGCCGGATTACGGTGCCCGCCGGTCGGTTGGATCGGGCGCTGCGGTGGTTGCGCCGGCCCGCTGCGCGGATCGACCGTCTGCTGCAGCCCCGGTTCGAGTTCCTCGCCGCCGGGCCGGTCTCGCGCCTGCCGATGGCGGTCGTGGCCCTCGCGGCCTGTTGTGCCCCGCTGATGGAGGTGATCCCCATGAGCGGGACGACCGTGGGCGCGGCGATCACGCTTTTCGCCGCCGGTCTGCTGGGTCGTGACGGGGTGTTCGTGATCATCGGCGCGACGTTCGCGGCCCTGCTGCCGCTGGGGCTGTGGCTGATCCTGACCTGAGCGCCAGGGCGGGCAGTAGCCGCCCATTCGTCAGACCGGCCGCCCCCAAAGATCGTATTCGCCGGCCTCGTCCACCACCACCGTGACGATATCGCCGGGCGCCAGCCCGTCGAAGCCTTCGTCGATGAACAGGTTGCCGTCGATCTCGGGCGCGTCGGCCATGGTGCGGCAGGTGGCGCCTTCGGCATCCACCTCATCGACAATGACCTGCATCCGCTCGCCGACCTTGCGGGCAAGCTTTGCCTCGGAGATGGCCTGCGCCTTTTGCATGAACCTTTCCCAGCGGTCCTGTTTGACCTTCTCGGCCACATGGTCGGGCAGGGCGTTGGACCGCGCGCCGGCCACATTTTCGTATCTGAAACAGCCCACCCGGTCGAGTTGCGCCTCCTCCAGCCAGTCGAGCAGGGTCTGAAACTCGGCCTCGGTCTCGCCCGGATAGCCCACGATGAAGGTGGAGCGCAGGGTGATTTCGGGGCAGATCGCGCGCCAGCGGGCGATTTCATCCAGCGTTTTCGCGGCCGCTGCCGGCCGGGCCATGCGGCGCAGCGTATCGGGATGGGCGTGCTGAAACGGGATGTCGAGATAAGGCAGCACCCCCGAAGCCGGATCGGCCATGAGCGGGATCAGATCGCGCACATGGGGATAGGGATAGACGTAATGCAGCCGCACCCACGCACCGAGGCTGCCCAGATCGCGCGCCAGATCGGTGATATGGGCGCGATGGCCCTTCGCCTCGGCATGTTTCAGATCGACGCCATAGGCCGATGTGTCCTGGCTGATCACCAGAAGCTCGCGCACCCCTGCGGTGACCAGCCTTTCGGCCTCGCGCAGCACGGCATGGGCGGGACGGCTGGCGAGTTTGCCGCGCATGTCGGGGATGATGCAGAACCGGCACTTGTGATTGCAGCCTTCAGAGATCTTCAGATAGCTGTAATGGCGCGGCGTCAGGCGCACGCCGGTTGCCGGCAGCAGATCGACGAACGGATCGGGCGCGGGCGGCACGGCTGCATGGACGGCGTCAAGCACCGCCTCGTATTGATGCGGGCCGGTCACCGCCAGAACCTTTGGATGGGCGCCGGTGATGTATTCGGGTTCCGCGCCGAGGCAGCCGGTGACGATGACGCGGCCGTTTTCCGTCAAGGCCTCGCCGATGGCGTCGAGGCTCTCGGCCTTCGCGCTGTCAAGAAAACCGCAGGTGTTCACGATCACCGCATCCGCGCCGGCATATTCCGGCGAGATCGCGTAGCCCTCGGCGCGCAGGCGCGTCAGGATGCGTTCGCTGTCCACCAGCGCCTTGGGGCAGCCGAGGCTGACCATTCCGATAGTCGGCTGGCCGGGCCGCGCGGCATCCGGCACGCGGGCGGCGGCCAGATCGGGGCGCGGGCCGGTGTTGAGCAGGGGGGGCGTATCGGTCATTGGCGCGATATAGCCCCATGCCTTGCCCTCGGGAAGGGGCCGTGACGGGTGGGGAATGCGAAACCCCCACGCGGGCTGCGCGGGGGTTTGCCGTTTCGTGCAGGTCGATCCCGCGTCAATCGTGCAGGTCGAACCGGTCGTTTTCCATCACCTTCGTCCATGCAGCGACGAAATCGGCGACGAATTTCTGCTCCGCATCGTCCTGGGCATAAACCTCGGCCAATGCCCGCAGTTGCGAGTTGGACCCGAAGACCAGATCGACGCGCGTGCCGGTCCATTTCACCGCGCCGGTCGCCCGGTCACGGCCTTCGAACAGGCGCGCGGCCTCATCGGTCGGCGCCCAGTCCAGCCCCATGTCGGTGACCGTAGCGAAGAAGTCGCGGGTCAACTGGCCCGGCCGGTCGGTAAAGACGCCGTGCGTGCTGCCGCCGCTGTTGGCGCCCAGCGCGCGCAGGCCGCCCACCAGCACCGTCATCTCCGGCGCGCTGAGCTTGAGCAGATGGGCCTTGTCCACCAGCAGCTTTTCGGCCTCCACCGAATAGGCCCGCTTTTCGTAGTTGCGGAAGCCGTCGGCCTGAGGCTCCAGCACCGCGAAGCTTTCGGCATCCGTCATCTCTTCGCTGGCATCCATCCGGCCCGGGGTGAAAGGCACTTCGACCGGAGTGCCGGCGGCCTTGGCGGCGGATTCGATGGCGGCATTGCCCGCCAGCACGATGAGATCGGCCAACGAGATCTTCTTGCCACCCGAGGCGGAGGCATCGAACTCTGCCTTTATGCCCTCCAGCACGCCCAGCACCTTGGCCAGTTGCGCCGGATCGTTGGCTTCCCAGTCCTTCTGCGGCGCCAGCCGGATACGGGCGCCATTGGCCCCGCCGCGCTTGTCGCTGTCGCGGTAGGTCGAGGCCGAGGCCCATGCCGTGGCCACCAGTTCGGACACCGACAGCCCCGACGCGAGCACCTTGGCCTTGAGCGCGTCGATATCGGCCGCATCCACCAGCGGGTGATCCACCGCCGGGATCGGATCCTGCCAGATCAGATCTTCCTTCGGCGCCTCGGGGCCCTTGTAGCGGTTGCGCGGCCCCATGTCGCGGTGCAGCAGCTTGAACCACGCCTTGGCGAAGGCTTCGGCGAATTCCTCGGGGTTGGCGTGGAAATGCCGGCTGATCGGCTCGTAGATCGGGTCGAAGCGCAGCGACAGGTCAGCCGTGGTCATCATCGGCGCGTGCTTTTTCGACGGATCATGCGCATCGGGGATCATGTGCTCGGGCTTGACGTCCTTGGCGCGCCACTGGTTGGCACCGGCGGGCGATTTCACCAGTTCCCACTCGTACCCGAACAACATGTCGAAATAGCCCATGTCCCACTTGGTGGGGTTGGGTTTCCACGCGCCCTCGATCCCGCTGGTGATCGTGTCCACGCCCTTGCCCTCGCCATGCGAGGACAGCCAGCCGAAGCCCATCGCCTCCAACGGCGCGGCCTCCGGCTCGGGACCCACGGCGTCGGCCGGGCCGTTGCCATGGGCCTTGCCGAAGGTGTGACCGCCCGCGACCAGCGCAACGGTTTCATAGTCGTTCATCGCCATGCGCGCGAAGGTCTCGCGCACGTCCTTGCCCGATGCCACCGGGTCGGGGTTGCCGTCGGGGCCCTCCGGGTTGACATAGATCAAGCCCATCTGCACGGCGGCCAGCGGGTTTTCCAGATCGCGATCACCGGAATAGCGGCTGGCCGGATTGTCGCTGGTGGCGAGCCATTCGCCTTCCGCGCCCCAGTAGATGTCTTCTTCCGGTGCCCAGATATCCTCGCGCCCGCCGGCGAACCCGTAGGTCTTGCCGCCCATCGATTCGATGGCGACGTTGCCCGCCAGCAGCATCAGATCGGCCCAGGAGATCGCGTTGCCGTATTTCTTCTTGATCGGCCAGAGCAGCCGGCGTGCCTTGTCGAGGTTGCCGTTGTCGGGCCAGCTGTTGAGCGGGGCGAACCGCTGCGACCCGGTGCTGCCGCCGCCGCGGCCGTCTGCGATGCGGTAGGTGCCGGCGGCGTGCCACGCCATCCGGATGAAAAGCCCGCCGTAATGGCCATAATCGGCGGGCCACCAGTCCTGACTGTCTGTCATCAGCGCGGTCAGGTCCTTCTTGAGCGCGACATAGTCGAGCCCCTCGAAAGCCTGCGCATAGTTGAACGAGTCGCCCATCGGGTTGGAGCGCGGGGTATGCTGGTGAAGAATTCCGATGTTCAGCTGATTCGGCCACCAGTCACGATTCGAGCGGCCGCCGAACAGCGTGTTCGCACCCGCGCCGTGAAGCACCGGGCATTTGCCGCCGCCTGCTGCATCATTTCCGTCCATAACGCTCTCCATTTCGTTGTTGTCTCAGGCTTCGTCCGGGCAGGCCGCAGCCGCTGTATCGCGCGGCCCTGCCCGTCGCCATCCGTGCTCGCGCAGGGCAGACGTAAGAATGATGCCTGCCGCTGTCTAGAATCATTCTAGCAATTCGGCTCAATCGGGATAAGTCTTATTTCCTGATTGATGTGATAAGGTGCGCTTATGATAAACCTGACCCTCAGGCAGTTGCGCTATTTCGACGCGCTCGCCCGGCACGGGCATTTCGGACGGGCCGCCGATGCCAGCGCGATCTCGCAGCCGGCGCTGTCGATGCAGATCCGCGAGTTGGAAGCCGCGCTGGGAACGCCGCTCTTCGACCGCGGCGCGCGCCGGGTCCGCCTGACGCAATTCGGCGAGGAATTCGATGCCCGGGTGCGAGAGATTCTGCGCGCGGTGGATGACCTCGGCGATCTGGCGCGCGCTGCCCAGACGGGGCTGGTGGGGCGGTTGCGTATCGGCGTGATCCCCACCATCGCGCCTTATCTGCTGCCGCAACTGGTCGCCGCGCTGGGCGCGCGCTATCCGGGGCTGGATCTGCACCTGCGCGAGACGCTGACGCCGCGGCTGATCCGCGAACTGGCCGAGGGGCGGCTGGATGCCGCCATCGTCGCGCTGCCGGTGTCGGAGCCGTCGCTGCTGGAGACCCCGCTTTTTTCCGAGGAATTCGTGCTGGTCCGGCCTGAAAGCGATGCAGAGCGCCCTGTTCCAGGGGCCGAGGCGTTGCGCACCATGCGCCTGCTGCTGCTGGAAGAGGGGCATTGCTTTCGCGATCAGGCGCTATCTTTCTGCCGCATGTCCGGCAGTGCGCCGCGCGAATTGCTGGATGGATCGTCGTTGTCGACGCTGGTGCAGATGGTGGGCGCGGGGCTCGGGGTGACGCTGATCCCCGAAATGGCGGTGCCGGTGGAAACTCGCTCTGCCCCGGTGTCGGTGGCGCATTTCCCGGGCCCACGCCCCGAACGACGTATCGGCATGGTCTGGCGCAGGTCGAGCCCGCTTTCGGCACAGCTGACGGAACTGGCAGAGGTGGTGCGCGAGACCGGGCGCGCACCGCAGGTTGCGATGGGTCCGACACGGCCGCCCGGTGACACGCCGGCAAGACCCGCGGACGCAGGGCGATAGCGCCCGCCGGCCCCGCGCAAAGATCGTGCGGCGGACCGGCCGCGGCCATCTAACACCGCCGCTGCGCTTCCTCTGGCCGCGATCCCGCGATAGGGTCCGGTCAACCATGTCCGAAGCAAGGGGAGAGGCGCCATGGCGGCCTTCGGCAAGAGCCAGAATGTTCTGCGAACCGAGGATATGCGGTTCCTGACCGGACAGGGCCGGTATGTCGATGACATCGCGCCGCAGGGCGCCCTGCGCGCGGTTTTCGTGCGCGCGCCCGTCGCCAATGCCGATCTTGGCGCCATCGACACCGCCGCGGCCCGCGCCGCGCCGGGCGTACATCTGGTCCTGACCGGCGACGATCTGGAGGCGGCGGGACTTGATCTCGACATGAAGGCAACGGTGGTCGAAAATCAGGATGGCAGCGAGGGCGCGCGCACGTTCAGGCCGGTTCTGGCGCGGGGACGCGTGCGCTTCGTGGGCGAGGCTGTGGCGATCGTGGTGGCCGATACGCTCGATCAGGCGCGTGACGCCGCCGAACTGGTGCAGGTGGATTATGCCGAGCGCCCCGCCCATGTCACGACCGCTCCGGGGGGCGAGGCGCTGCATGATGCCGCGCCGGATAACATCGCCTTCGACTGGGCGCTGGGCGATGCCGAAGCGGCGGCGAAGGCGCTCGCCGCCTCGGCACATCGCGTCCGGCTGCGGATCGAGGACAACCGCGTGATCGCCTGCTCGATGGAGCCGCGTGGCGCCACCGCCGAATGGGACGGCGCACGCCTGCATCTGGCGGTGAACGGTCAGGGCGTCTGGGGTGAGCGTGATGCCATCGCCCGGGCCCTGCGCCTGCCGGCCGATGCGGTGCGCGTCACCAACCCCGATGTGGGCGGCGGTTTTGGCATGAAGGGGATGCGCTATCCCGAATATGTCGTGATCGCCGAGGCCGCGCGCCGGTTGGGCCGGCCGGTGCACTGGATGTCTGAGCGCGGCGAGGCGATGCTGACCGACAATGCCGGGCGCGATCTGGTGTCGGTAACCGAGATCGGCTTCGACGCCGATTACCGGATCACCGCCTATCGCGTGGACACGCTCGCCAATCTGGGGGCCTACAATTCCGAATTCGGCCAGCCCATCCAGACGCGGCTGTTCGCCAAGGTGCTGACCGGGGTCTATGATATCGCCTGCGTCCATCAGCGGGCGCGCGGCATTTTCACCAACACCACGCAGGTCGATGCCTATCGCGGCGCCGGCCGGCCCGAGGCGATCTATGTGCTGGAACGCACCATGGACAACGCCGCCCGGGTTCTGGGCGTGGACCCGTGGGATCTGCGCCGGCGCAATTTCATCCCGCCGGCGGCCTTTCCCTACCGCACCGCCAGCGGAGAGCTTTACGACGTGGGCGATTTCGCCCGGGTGCTGGACCGGGTCCGGGCCGATGCCGATGCCGAAGGCCTGCCGGCGCGCAAGGCGGCCTCGCGCGCGGCGGGGCGGCTGCGGGGGATGGGTCTGTGTTGCTATATCGAATCGATCCTCGGCAGCCCGACCGAGGATGCGACGGTGGTCTTTCACGATGACGGCACCGTCGCGCTCCACGTCGGCACCCAGTCCAACGGCCAGGGCCACGAGACCGTATTCGCGCAATTCCTGTCCGACCGCAGCGGTATCCCGCTGGAGGCGATTCGCGTGGTTCAGGGCGACAGCGACCTGATCCCGAGGGGTGGCGGCACCGGCGGTTCGCGCTCGGTGACGGTGCAGAGCAACGCCACGATGGTTACGGTGAGCGAAATGATCGCGCGTCTGTCGCCCTTCGTGGCCGGTGAACTGGGTGTGCCGCCCGAGACGCTCGATTTCCGCGATGGCGCCTTCCGCGCCGAAGGCTCCAACCGCACGCCGGACCTGCTGGAGGTCGCTGCCATGGCCCGGGCGGCCGGGCGCAAGGACCTGCTGCGCCATTCCGGTCAGGACACCCTGCCGGGCCGGTCCTATCCCAACGGCGCCCATGTGGCCGAGGTCGAGATCGACCCCGACACCGGCATCGTCCGGCTGGAGCGCTATACCGTGATCGACGATTTCGGCAATCTGATGCACCCGATGCTGGCTATCGGTCAGGTCCACGGCGGCGTCGCCCAGGGTTTCGGTCAGGCGGTCACCGAAAGCGTCGTCCATGATCCGCAGGGCCAGCTACTGAGCGCGAGTTTCATGGACTACGCCCTGCCGCGTGCCGACGATCTGCCGATGTTCGTGATCGGGTTCGAGCCGGTGCCCTCAACCGCCAATCCGCTGGGCATGAAGGGCTGTGGCGAGGCCGGCACCGTGGGCTCGATGGCTGCGGTGGCCAACGCGGTTCAGGATGCGCTGTCGCAAGCCGGCGCCGGGCATGTGGACATGCCCTTCACGCCCGCCCGCGTCTGGCAGATGCTCCAGCGCGCCAAGGCCGACGCGGCGGCCTGAGCCGCCGCGCCGCGCAGGCTTGAGAGCGGGAATTGACCCGTTTGCTCCGGCCGTTTGTCAGCGCCGGCGCAGCGGGCATGTCCTTTACGCGACCTTTTCCAGCCGCGCCGTCGGCTGCACGCCCAGCGCGTGGCAGACGTCGCGGGTCAGATGCGGCCGGTTCAGTGTGTAGAAATGCAGCGCCTCGACCCCTTCCTGCCGCAGCCGGTCGCACATCTCGGTGCAGATCGTGGTCGCCAGAAGATCGCTGCGGCCATCGCGTTCCGCCTTGGCAAAGGCATCGTCCATCCAGTCGGGAATCGACGCGCCACAGGCGGCGGCGAATTTGCGGATCCCCTTCCAGTTCTCGATCGGAACGATACCGGGAATGATGCGGCTGGCGTCGATCCCCTCGCGCGCGCAGGTGTCGCGAAAGCGCAGGAACGTCTCCGCCTCGAAAAAGAACTGGGTGATGGCCGAATCGGCGCCGGCCTCGAACTTGCGCTTGAGCCAGCGCACATCGGCCATGGTGTCGGCGGCTTCGGGATGCGGCTCGGGATAGGCGCCCACGCGCAGGGTAAAATCGCCGGTCGCGGCCAGCGCCTCGATCAGTTCGACCGAATGGGCAAAGCCGTCGGGATGTGGGGTGAACCGATCCTGCCCTTTCGGCGCGTCGCCGCGCAGCGCCACGATTTCGCGCACGCCCGCATCGGCATAAGCGCGCACAATCTCCATCGTTTCCGCCCTGGTCGCGTCGACGCAGGTCAGATGCGCCGCGACATTCAGGCCGAATTGCGCGCCGATCGTCGTTACCGCCTCGTGGGTCAGCTTGCGCGTGGTGCCGCCCGCGCCATAGGTGACCGACACGAATTGCGGCGCCAGCGGCGCAAGCATGCGCACGGTCTCCCAGAGCCGAAAGCTGGCCTCCAGCGATTTCGGCGGAAAGAATTCGAACGAGACGCGTGGCGCGGCTGACATGGCGGACCCCTTTGATGATCCCTTCTTGTCGCATCTTGGGCGATGTGAGACAAATTCATAATTCTCAACATCAATATGAGGCCCACTTGCGATGCACCTCGAATTCCGGCACCTGCGCACGATCAAGGCGATCCATCAGGCCGGCGGGCTGGCGCGGGCGGCGGATATTCTGCACATTACCCAATCGGCGCTGAGCCATCAGGTCAAGGGGCTGGAGGATCAGGCCGGGGTGGAGTTGTTCGTCCGCCGCTCCAAGCCGCTGAAGCTGTCGGCGGCCGGTATGAAGCTGCTGCGTCTGGCCGAGCGGGTCCTGCCCGAGGTCGAGGCGCTGGAGGAGGAGTTTCGCGGCCTGATTTCGGGCAAGTCCGGGCGGCTGCACATTGCCATCGAATGCCATGCCTGTTTCGAATGGCTCTTTCCGGTGCTGGAGCAATTCCGCCACGCATGGCCCGACGTGGATGTGGATATCCGCCCGGGCCTCGCCTTCGGCGCGCTGCCGGCGCTCTTGCGCGAAGAGGTCGATCTGGTGGTCTCCTCCGATCCGGAGGATCTGGCCGGTGTCGATTTCACGCCGCTATTCGATTACGAGCCGGTCTTCGTGGCCGCCGCGGGCCACCCGCTGGCGGCGAAGCCCTTTGTCGAGGCCGAGGATTTCCGCAACGAGACGCTGATCACCTATCCGGTGGACCGGGCGCGGCTCGATGTCTTCACCCAGTTGCTGACGCCCGCCAAGGTAGAGCCGCGGGCGCTTCGGCAGGTGGAACTGACGGCGGTGATCCTGCTTCTGGTGGCATCGAATCGCGGGGTGTCGGTGCTGCCCGACTGGGTGCTGCGCGAGGTGCGCTATCATTCCGACTATATCACCCGGCCGATCACCGAAACCGGGCTGACCCGGCGCCTCTACGCCGCCACCCGGGCCGAGGATACGACCAAACCCTTCATGGCCCATGTGCTGCGCCTCGCCCGGACCGAGCCGGTGAAACTGCAGCGCGATCAGGGCGGGCGCGCCGCTGGCTGATTTGCTCCGCGCCAGCTCCGCCCGGTGAACGCGGCGAGCGCCTCCCGGGTAGCGAATGGCCGCCCCCCGGTCAGCCGCTTTGGCGCTGCCGGGTGCATCATTCGAGGACGTTCGCACGTGGCTGGCACAAAAGCGCCTATCGCAAGCGTTGCGGGCAGCTGACCGCGGCCATCCGTTGCGCTTGTATGGAGCTCCTTTTCGCAACCGTCCCATTTCTGCCTGCCCGGTGAACAGCCGCGTAAGCGGCCCGGGCAGCGGATGGCCGCCTCCCCGGCCAGCCGCTTTGGCAGGGCCGGGTGCACCGTGCGAGGTCGTCCGGACGGGGCCGGGATAAACCGCCCACCTCGGCCGTTGCGGGCGGCTGTCCGCGACCATCCGTTGCCCTGCTGTGGCGCGCTTCCTCGCAACAGCCCGTTTCCGCCCGCCCGGTGAGCATCCGCGCAAGCGACCCACGACGCAGATGGCCGCCCCCCGGCCAGCCGCTTTGGCGCGGCCGGGTGCATAGTTCTAGGTTTTCCGGACCGGGCCGGGCGGCGAAAAGGCAAACGGGCCGCCCCGAGGGACGGCCCGCCTTTGTCTTGTGGCGTTCTGGTCCTGCTTGCCGGCAGGCGGAAGGCCGCCCGCTCAGGCTGCCTGCTCAGGCCGCCTGGGCGAGGTTGCGCAGGACGTAGTGCAGCACGCCGCCGTTGCGCACGTAGTCAAGCTCCACCTCCGTGTCGATCCGGCACTTGAGGGTGATCTCCTTGGTGCTGCCGTCCTCGTAGGTGATCGTGCAGGGCACGTCCGACAGCGGCTTCAGGTCACCCTCCAGCCCGGTGATGTCGAAGGTCTCGGTGCCTTCAAGCTTCAGCGTCTTGCGGTTGTCGCCGCCGGTGAACTCGAAGGGAATCACCCCCATGCCGACGAGGTTGGCGCGGTGGATGCGCTCGAAGCTCTCGGCGATTACCGCCTTGACCCCCAGCAGCGCCGTTCCCTTCGCCGCCCAGTCCCGGCTGGAGCCCGCGCCGTATTCGATACCGCCGATCACCACCAGCGGCGTGCCCTCGTTCTGATAGGCCATCGCCGCATCGAAAATGGCCATCTGCGAGCCATCGGGCCCGGTGGTATAGCCGCCTTCCACACCGTCGAGCATCTCGTTGCGGATGCGGATATTGGCGAAGGTGCCGCGCATCATCACCTCGTGGTTACCGCG
>SKUV01000073.1 GCA_007129775.1 Paracoccaceae bacterium
CCAATGGCCGCGCGCACCTCGGCCAGATGGGCGTCGAGGTAATCGATCCGGGCCTGATCGGGCGCATCGGTCGTGTCGGGGTTGGCCATGCCGTTTTCGGTGACATAAAGCGGCAGCCCGCCGGTGTAATGCTCGTGCGCGAAGCGCAGGAAATGGCCGATCCCAGGGGGGAAGACCTCCCACCCCATCTGGGTTTTCGGCAAGGGCCCCGGCACGTCGCGCAGGCCCGGCCATGGCCCGTCGGCCGGGGCGATCAGCTTGCGGGTGTAGTAGTTCAGGCCGAGCCAGTCCACCGGGGCGGCGATCGTGGCCATGTCGTCCTGCCAGCCGTCGGGCATGTGCGGCGCGAGACCCTCGAGCACATCCTCGGGATATGCGCCCCGGAACATGGCCCCCAGAAACCAGCGGTTGTAGATGCCGTCATAAAGCCGGGCCGCGGCCTGCGCGGCGGGGCTGTCATCGGCGGGGGCGGCGTATTCGAAATTGCACACCGCGCCCAGATTGCCGATGCCGCGGGCCCGCATCGCGGCGATTGCGCGGCCATGGGCAAGGCCCACGTGATGCATCGCGCGGGCGGCGGCGCGGATATCGCGCAGCCCCGGGGCGTGGTGGCCCTCGAAATGCGACAGCCACGCCACGCACCACGGCTCGTTGATCGGCGCGGCCGACCAGATCCTGTCGCCGATCCGGGCCATCAGAATATCGGTGTAATCGGCGAACCAGCCCGCGATATCGCGGTTGCGCCAGCCGCCCAGATCCGCAAGCGCCGAGGGCAGTTCCCAGTGATAGAGCGTCGCCGCCGGCTTCAGCCCGCGCGCGCAGATCGCATCCACCAGCCGGTCGTAGAAATCCAGCCCCTCCGGGTTCGGCGCCCCGCGCCCCTCGGGCAGCACCCGCGCCCAGGAGGCCGAAAAGCGGTAGACATCCAGATTGGCCTCGGTCAGCAGGTCCAGATCCCCGGCGAAGCGGTGATAATGGTCGCAGGCGCGCGCGCCGTCCTCGGCCCGCACGACATTTCCCGGGGTGGCGGCGAAATCGCACCAATGGGTGCGCCCGGCGCCGCCGAAGCCGTGGCCCTCGATCTGATAGGCCGAGGTCGCGGCCCCGAACAGGAACCCCTCGGGAAAATCGCTGCGGCGGTGTTTCATGCGTGTTCCTGATGCGGCTGCTGCCCGCTGGAATGGGGCCCCGCCGGAGCGGGGCCGGTGGATTGCCCGATGATCAGATCGGCCTCCAGCAGGCGGGTCTGCGGCGCCTCTGCTTCGCTGGCGATGATGCCGAGCAGCATTTCCGCCGTCATCCGCCCGGCCGTGCGCACCGAGGACCGCGTGGCGGTGAAGATCGGCACCTCGTCGCCGTTGCGCAGGTAGGACAACTCGTCGTCATGGGTGATGAGCGACAGATCGCGCCCCAGATCCAGCCCGTCGGCCCAGGCCGCCCGGCGCACCCCGATGGCCGAGATCATCGACGAGGTCAGGATCGCCGTCGGCGGGTCGGGCAGGGCGAGCATGTGGCGGGCGGCGCGGTAGCCGTTGGTCTCGGTCATCTCGCCCGAATAGATCAGGTTGCCGTCCACCGCGAGGCCGCGTGCGGCCAGCGCCTCCAGATAGCCGGTGCGGCGGCGGATGGCGTAATCCATCCATTCGACCCCGTTCACCAGCCCGATGCGCCGGTGGCCGAGGTCCAGCAGGAAATCCGTGGCGCGCTGAAAGGCGCGGCGGTTGTTGATGTCGAGCCACGAATAGGGCACCTCGCATCCCGTCGCGCGGCCATGGACGACAAAGGGCAGCCCGATCCGGTGCAGCATCTCGATGCGCGGGTCGGCCGCCCGGGGGCCGTGCACGATCACCCCGTCCACGCTGCCGCGGTTGCGCAGATCCTGATACATCCGCGCCTCGTCGCCGTCATTGACCACCGACAGCACCATCTCGTAGCCGGCCTTGACATAGGTTTCGCCCGCGCCGGCGATGAAATCGGCGAAGACCGGGTTGACGATCTCGTGGCGGTTGGAGACCGGGATCACATGGGCGATCGACATGGCCCGCCCGGTGGCAAGGCTCTTGGCGCGGGTGTTGGGCCGGTAATCATGGCGCCGCGCGGCCTCGATCACCCGCGCGCGCGTGGCCTCCGAGACCTCGGGATAGCCGTTCAGCGCGCGGCTGACCGTGGTGGGCGAAAGCCCCAGCGACTGGGCGAGTTGCTTGAGATTCATCGTTGGGGCCGGGTCCAGGATGGTGTGGGTCTTGGAAGCTACGAGGACCAAACCGCTTTGGCCCGCGACAGGTTAGCCATCGCCGATCCGAGGGTCAAAGACATTCGCGTGACTTTGCGGGCGCAGCAAATTTTCTGCACGCGCAAACAAGCCTATGAAATCGCAAGGCTATCCGATTTGCCTGATTGACAGGCGCTAACAGATGCGCGACGGTCGCGCCGCCAAAGCGGTTTGGAAAAGCGATTCCACCGCAGCGAACCATGGCGCGAGACAACGCGCGGAAACCTCGGGAGGGTTTGACATGAAATCGAAACTTTACGCGAGCATCGCGGCGATCGCGCTGACCGCTGGCGGCGCACACGCGCAAGACCTGATCTTCGCGCCGGGAGCGGATGACAGGTTCAACTGGGCCAGCTTCGAGGAATTCGCCGCCGCGCATGATTTCGCAGGCCAGACCATCACGATCGCCGGTCCGTGGCTGCAGCCCGATGCCGGCTTCCTGCGCAACGTGATGGCCTATTTCGAGGCCGCGACCGGCGCCACCGTGAGCTATTCCGGCTCCGACAGCTTCGAGCAGGATATCGTGATTGCAGTCGGCGCAGGCTCGCCCCCGGATATCGCCGTGTTCCCTCAGCCCGGCTTGGCCGCTGACATGGCAGCACGCGGCGCTCTGACACCTTTGGGCGAGGAGTCTGCTGAGTGGATGGTCGAAAACTATGCCGCCGGTCAATCATGGGTCGACCTCGGCACGTTCCCGTCACCGGATGGAGATCCGACCTACTACGGTTTCTTCTTCAAGGTCGATGTGAAGTCGCTGGTCTGGTACAGCCCGGACCAGTTCGACGAGCAAGGCTACGACATTCCCGCCACGATGGAAGAGTTGAAAGCCCTTTCGGATCAGATCGTGGCCGATGGTGGCACGCCGTGGTGCATCGGGATCGGCTCCGAAGCGGCGACGGGTTGGCCCGCGACCGACTGGGTTGAGGACATGATGCTGCGTCTGCATGACCCGGAGGTCTATGACGATTGGGTGACCAATGACGTGAAGTTCGATGACCCCCGCGTGATCGAGGCGATCGAGATGTATGGGACCTTCGCCCGCAACGAGGACTGGGTGCATGGCGGGGTTCAGGCCGTCGCAACGACCGATTTCCGCGACAGCCCGAGCGGTCTGTTTACCTTTCCGCCGCAGTGTTACATGCATAAGCAGGCGTCGTTTATCCCGGCTTTCTTCCCCGAGGGCAGCGAATACGGCATCGACTACGACTTCTTCTACTTCCCCGCGTTCGAGGAAAAGGACCTTGGTGCCCCCGTGCTTGGTGCAGGGACGCAGTTCACCATCACGCGTGACAGCGATGCAGCGCATGGTCTGATCGCGTTCCTGAAGACACCGATTGCACACGAGATCTGGATGGCGCAATCGGGCTTCCTCACGCCGCATCAATCCGTCAACCTCGAGACGTTCGCCGATGACGCGCAGCGTGCGATGAATGAAATTCTGCTTGAAGCGACCACCTTCCGCTTTGATGCATCGGACATCATGCCGGGCGAGATCGGCGCCGGCGCCTTCTGGACCGGAATGGTCGATTACACCACCGGGGCTGATGCGTCGGGCGTGGCGGAGGCGATCCAGCGGCGTTGGGACTCGATCCGCTGATGGCCTGAGTTTCGGGCATTTCGCACCAACGGGCGGCCCCTCTCTGGAGCGAGCAGGGGCCGCCTGAAGGGGCCCGCACAAGCGGCCCCGACTGCGCAGAGCTTGCAGTCCGGCTTGCTGAAGGGGCCGGACACGCGCCCCGCCGAGCAATGGCGTGCGCAGGGGTGATTTCAGGGGGGAGAATGCGCCATGTCGCCGGTCGTGCAGGGCATCATCACCATCTTCGTCGGCGTCGGCGGATGCGTGGCCTATTTCTACTTGTCGAACATCGTGCTCGACAAGGTGATCTTTCCCGCCCGCGGGCCGAACCCGGGGCGCAACATCAACCGCGCGAACATGGTGCGGCCGTGGCTGTTCCTGTTTCCGGCAATGTTCGCGCTGGGGCTTTATCTGGCCTATCCGGTGGTCGGCTCCTTCATCCGTTCGCTCTATAACCGGGCGGGCACCGAATTCATCTGGTTCGGCAATTACATCGACCTGATGGCCGAACCGACGTTCCGGCAGGCGGTGTTCAACAACTTCCTGTGGCTTCTGTTCGTGCCGGCGGCGGCGACGTTCTTCGGGCTTCTGGCCGCGCAACTGACCGACCGGCTGTCATGGGGCAATATCGCGAAATCGCTGATCTTCATGCCGATGGCGATTTCCTTCGTCGGCGCAGCACTGATCTGGAAATTCGTCTATGCCAACAACGCCGATATCGGGCTGCTGAACGCCATCCGCGACGCGCTGGGGGCCGAGCGCCCCATCGACGTGGTGCAGATACCGTTCTGGAACAACTTTTTCCTGATGTTCATCCTCGTCTGGATCCAGACGGGCTTCGCCATGGTGATCCTGTCGGCGGCGCTGCGTGGCATCCCCGAGGAAACCATCGAGGCCGCGATCATCGACGGGGCGAGCCCGTTTCAGGTGTTCTTCCGCATCAAGGTGCCGCAGATCATGGGCACGATCGTGGTGGTCTGGACCACGATCACCATTCTTGTGCTCAAGGTCTTCGACATCGTCTACACGATGACCGGGGGCAATTTCGGCACGCATATCCTGCCCAGCTACATGATGAGTTTCATGTTCCGCGACGACGGGCGCGCGACGGCGGTGGCCTTCGTGATCATGATCATCGTCACGCCGGTGATGGTCTGGAACATCATCCAGGCGCGCAAGGAAATGCGCTGACGCGGCCGAGGGGGAGGCAGTTCAATGGACAATATCGCTGGTCGCAAATCCGGGCTGAGCTGGGCGGTCAATATCTCGGTCTTCGCCATGGTGGTGCTGTGGCTCATCCCCACCGTGGGGCTGCTGGTCTCGTCCTTCCGCGACAACCAGCAGATCACCGCCACCGGCTGGTGGCTGGCGCCGATGCCGGTGGATTTTTCGTTCCGGACACGGGCACTGCCCGACAACATGGAAGAGATCGACGGGGTTTACGTGATCTCGGGCAATGTCTTTGCCGATCCGGCGCAGGCGCGCTGGTTCCCGGATGGCGCCGGCACCCTGTCCGCCTTCGGCACCCGGGGCGCTGCACCGGGGGAATACGCGCCGGGCGAGGTGGTGGAGGTCGTGACGCGCGGGCAGGTGATCGGCGCGCTGACGGTCGGGGCCGAGGGAGATTACGAACTGCGCCACGACGAGCCCTTCGCACGCCCCGTCACCTTCTATTTCGAGGCCCGGACTCCGCCGCGATTCACGCTGGAGAACTATAACACCGTGTTGCGTGCAGACGGGATGGACCGGGCCTTCATCAACACGCTGACGGTGGCGATACCGGCCACGGTAATCCCGATCCTGATCGCGGCCTTCGCGGCCTATGCGCTGGCGTGGATGGATTTTCCGGGCCGCGGTTTGCTGATCGCGGCGGTGGTGGGGCTTCTGGTGGTGCCCTTGCAACTGGCGCTGGTGCCGCTGCTGACATTGCACCAGAGGGTGGGCATCGGGCAGAGTTTTCTGGGCATATGGCTGGCCCATACCGGCTTCGGGCTGCCGCTCGCCATATATCTGTTGCGAAACTACATGGTCGGCCTGCCGCGCGACATCATCGAAAGCGCCAAGGTCGACGGCGCCACCGATTTTCAGGTTTTCGTCAAGATCGTGCTGCCGCTGTCGTTCCCGGCGCTGGCCTCCTTCGCGATCTTCCAGTTCCTGTGGACATGGAACGACCTGCTCGTGGCCAAGGTCTTTCTGCCCTCGGGCTCGGACAGTCAGGTGATGACGGTCAAGATTGCCGACGATCTGCTGGGCTCGCGCGGGGGGGATTGGGAGATCCTCGCCACGGCGGCCTTCGTGTCGATCGCGGTGCCGCTGCTCGTCTTCTTCACGATGCAGCGGTATCTGGTGCGCGGCCTGCTTGCAGGCTCGGTCAAGTAACAGGGGCAAGGCGTGAGCATTCAAACGGCAGGCGAGGCAGGCCAGATGGTCGTGCAGGATCCCGACTGGTGGCGCGGGGCCATCATCTATCAGGTCTATCCGCGCTCGTTTCAGGACAGCAACGGCGACGGCATCGGCGATCTGCTGGGCATCGTCGAACGGCTGCCCTATATCGCCAGCCTCGGCGTCGATGCGGTCTGGATATCGCCCTTCTTCACCTCGCCGATGAAGGATTTCGGCTATGATGTGAGCGATTACTGCGACGTCGATCCGATGTTCGGCAGCCTTGCCGATTTCGACGTGCTGATCTCTACCGCCCATGCGCTGGGGATCAAGGTGATCATCGATCTGGTGTTGTCGCATTCCTCGGACCAGCATCCGTGGTTCATCGAAAGCCGGGCCAGCCGCGACAACCCGCGCGCCGATTGGTATGTCTGGTCCGATCCGAAACCCGACGGCACGCCGCCCAACAACTGGCTGTCGATCTTCGGCGGCTCGGCCTGGCAATGGGATACCAACCGCTGCCAGTATTACCTGCATAATTTCCTCGACACCCAGCCCGACCTGAACCTGCACGAACCCGCGGTTCAGG
>SKUV01000223.1 GCA_007129775.1 Paracoccaceae bacterium
ATCCTGCGCGGGCGCGCCGTGTGAAAGGGAGGGACGACCATGAGACGGTTCTTCAAATTCTTCGGCTGGAGCTTTGGCATCCTCGCCGTGCTGCTGCTGGCCGCCTTCATCTGGCTGCGCAACAGCCCCTACTGGGCCGGCATCACGCTTTTTGCCGAAGCGCACCGGGCCGAGAACTTCCGCACCATGGACCGCATCTTTCCCTATCGCGAAGTGCCGCGCGGCGCGGATATCTGGGCCTTCACGACCGATCCCCGCCCTTTGCCCGGGACCTATGATTTCGGCGGCGAGGCCCGCGATCTGGCTGCTTTCCTCGACCGGACCGAAACCACCGGCCTTCTGGTCGTGCACGCAGGTGCGATCACCCATGAAGACTATCGCATGGGCGCCGATGAGGCATCGCTTTTCACCTCGTGGTCGGTGGCGAAATCGGTACTGTCGGCGCTGATCGGCATCGCGGTGGAGGAGGGCCATATCGCCAGCATCCGCGACCCGATCGGCCGGTATGTGCCGGGGCTGGCGGGGTCGGGCTATGCCGAGGTGCCGATCGAGGATGCGCTGACCATGTCCTCTGGCGTCGACTTCAACGAGGATTATGACGACCCGCGCTCGGACATCAACATGCTGTTCTTCCGCGCCATGGCCTTCGGCACACCGATCGAAGACAGCATCGCCGCGCTGCAGAGCATCCGCGGGCCGGGCGAGTTCAACGCTTATGTCAGCTCCGACACCATGGCGCTGGGGCTGGTTCTGGCCGCCGCGACGGGCGAGAGCGTGGCCGATTACCTGTCGTCGCGGCTCTGGGCGCCGATGGGGGCCGAGGCCGACGCCACATGGAGCACCGACCGCACGGGCCGCGAGATCGCGCTGTGCTGCCTCAACGCCACCTTGCGCGATTACGCGCGTTTCGGGCGGCTGTTTCTGGACGGCGGCGCGCGCGACGGCGTGCAGATCGTGCCCGCCGACTGGGTCGCGGCATCGGTCACCCCGGAGGCCGAGCATCTGCAACCCGGCGACAACCCGGCCAGCGACTGGACCTTCGGCTATGGCTACAAATGGTGGATTCCCGAGGATCCGCAGGGCGATTTCACCGCCATCGGGGTCTGGGGGCAATATGTCTATGTCCATCCGGAGCATGACGTGGTGATCGTCAAGACCAGCAGCGATCCGCTCTTTGACGATAACGATCACGAGACGGTTGCCGCCTTTCGCGCCATTGCCGCGGCCGTGGCGGAGGCCCCGGCGGACTGAGCCTGCGCGATCGTTTGCCGTTTGCCCGGTTTGTTCCTATCGTCGGGCGCAGTTCGGGCGAAACAGGACAAGGCCAGCGCATGCGTGTCGACATTTTCAGCGCCAAACCCCACGACCATGCCTTTCTGCAGGCAGCCGCGCGCGGCAGCGGGCTTGATCTGATGTTTCACGAGGCGCGGCTGAACACGGGCACCGCGCGGCTGGCGGAGGGGGCGCAGGCCGTCTGCGCCTTCGTCAATGACGACCTTGGCGCCGATGTGATCGCCATGCTTGCAGAAATGGGGGTGCAACTGATCGCCCTGCGCTCGGCCGGGTTCAACCATGTGGACCTGCGCGCGGCGCAGGCCGCCGGTATCGCCGTGGCCCGGGTTCCGGCCTATTCGCCCCACGCCGTGGCCGAACATACCGTGGCGCTGATCCTTTCGCTGAACCGCAAGACCCATCGAGCCTTCAACCGGGTGCGCGAGGGGAATTTCGCGCTCGACGGGCTCTTGGGTTTCGACATGCACGGCAAGGTGGCGGGGATCGTCGGCACCGGGCTGATCGGAACGGTGCTGGCGCGCATCCTTGCCGGTTTCGGCTGCGAGGTGCTGGCATCCGACCCCCGGCCCAGCCCGGAATGCGAGGCGCTGGGCGTGGCCTATGTGGAGATGGAGGAACTGCTGGCGCGGTCCGACATCGTCACCCTGCAATGCCCGCTGACGCCCGACACGCACCATCTGATCGATGATGCCGCCATCGCCGCCATGAAAAGCGGTGTGATGCTGGTCAACACCTCGCGCGGGGCGGTGGTGGATACCCGCGCGGTGATCCGGGGCCTCAAATCGGGCCAGATCGGCGCGCTGGGGCTCGATGTTTATGAAGAAGAGGGCGATCTGTTTTTCGAGGACCTGTCCCAAAGCTATATCCCGGACGATGTCTTCGCGCGGCTCCTGACCTTTCCCAATGTGCTGATCACCGGCCATCAGGGCTTTTTCACGCGCGAGGCGCTGCAGGCCATCGCCGCGACCACGGTAGAGAACATCACGAGTTTTCGCCAGAACGGGCGCCCGCTGCACCGTGTGAGCCTGCCGGACTGACATGCCCGCGCTTCTGGCCACCCTGCCGTTGCTGATGGTGCTGCTGGCGATGGCGCTCTTGCACTGGCGCGCGGCGCTGGCGGGGGCGGCGGGGCTGGGGGTGGCGCTGGTGCTTGTCTGGGCAGGCGGGGTGCTGGACGGCCCGCTTCTGGCCGGGGTGGCGCTGGAGGCGCTGAGCAGCACCGCCACGATTCTCTGGATCATCCTGCCCGCGCTGGTGATCTTCGAGCTTCAGTCGCGCGTCGGCGCGTTGGAGCGGCTGCGCGCGGCGCTGGCCGGAATCAGTGACGACAGGGCAGTTCAAGCCTTGCTTATCGCGTGGTTCTTCGGCCTGTTCATGGAGGGGGCGGCGGGGTTCGGCACGCCGGTCGCGCTGGCGGCGCCGCTTCTGGTCGGGCTCGGGTTCGGGCCGGTGCGGGCGGTGGCGCTGGCGCTGCTGGGCCATGCCGCGGGTGTGTCCTTCGGCGCGGTGGGCACGCCGGCGCTGGCGCAGGTGGAGATGCTGGGGCTCGCGGGCACGACGCTTTCGGGCTGGACGATGGCGCTGCATCTGCTGCCGATGGTCCTGCTTGCGCTGGGGGTGATGCGGCTGGCGGGCGACGGGCCGCTGTCGCGCCGGCAGGCAGGGCTGGCGGTTATGGCGGCGCTGTGCTTTGCGCTGCCGGCCCTGGCGCTGGCATGGCTCGCCGGGCCGGAACTGCCGACGCTGGGCGGCGCGCTGGTAGGCGGCGCGGTCTTTGCCATGATCGTGCGCCGGCGCGAGGCGCAAGCCCCCGGCGGCGGCTGGGCGCTGGCCGATCTGTTGCCCTATCTGCTGATCCTCGCGCTGGTTCTGGCGACGCGGCTGATCGCGCCGCTGCAAGAGGCCCTGTCCGGCCTCTGGCTGGGCTGGGAATGGGCGGGCTATTCGGGCGGGATCGCGCCGCTTTACCACCCCGGCAGCCTGCTGGTGCTGGGGCTGGTGATGGCCGCGGTGGCGACCGGGCGGCAGGCGGCGCTGACGCCCTCGCTGATGGCGGCGCTGCGCCGGCTTGCGTCTGTGGCGCTTGCGCTGCTGGTGATGCTGATGCTGGCGCGGCTGATGGTGCATGGCGGGCTGATCGCGCAGGCGGCAGAGGCAGCGGCGGCGCTGGGCTTGCTGTGGCCGCTGCTGGCGCCGCTCGTCGGGGCGCTGGGCACCTTTGTCAGCGGCTCGGCCACGGCCTCTAACATCCTGTTCACCGAGTTTCAGGCCGCCAGTGCCCGCGCGCTCGACCTGCCGCTGGCGCCGATGGCTGCGGCGCAGGGGGCGGGTGCGGCGATCGGCAATGCCATCGCCCCGCACAACATCATCGCCGGCACCGCCACCGTCGGGCTGACCGGGCGCGATGGCGAGGTACTGGCGCGCACCCTTGCCCCGGTGCTGGCCTATACCGCCGCCCTGGGGCTGCTTCTTTGGCTTGTCGTAACGCTGGCGGGTTGAGCGCGCGCGCCCTCGTCAGCTCAGAAGCGCGCGCAAGTCGGCCTGCGTGGCCCGCAGCGGCGGTCCGAAGCGCGCGGCAAGCTCCGCCATCGGCTCCGAACCCGCGGCCAGCCCCACATTGAGCGCCGCAACCAGCGCGCCCCGCGCGTTGAAAAGGGGCACCGCCATGGATCTCAGACCAAGCTCCACCTCCTGATCGATCAGCGCGTGGCCATCGGCGCGCACCCGGGCCAGCGTTGCCATCACCGCTTCGGGGTCGGTCAGCGTCCGGGGGCTGCGCGCGGGCAGGGGGCCGGGGCCGAGTATCGCGCGCGCCTCGGCCTCGGGCAGACCGGCCAGAAGCACACGGCCCATGGAGGTGCAATAGGCCGGCAGGCGCGAGCCCGGCATCAACGAAATCGACATTACCCGCAGCTGCGCCGCCCGGGCCACATAGACGATCTCGTCCCCGTCAAGCACCGAAACCGAGGTGCTCTGCCCGATCCGGTCCGACAGATCGTCCAGCATCGGCTGCACGACCCGCGGCAGCGGCATGGTGGCAAGGCAAGCCGTGCCCAGCCGCAGGATGCGCGGCGCGAGGGTGAAGAACTTGCCGTCATATTCGGCATAGCCGCCCTGGGCGAGGGTCAGCAGACAGCGCCGCGCGGTGGCCCGGTCGAGCCCGGTCGCCGCGGCCACCTGCGCGATGGACTGGCGCGGGCGGTCGGCCGAAAAACTCTCGATCACCGCGAGGCCCTTGGCGAGCCCACCCATCATGTCACGCGTCTCGGTCATTCTGACCCGGTAGTGTGCGATTTACGAACAAATATCGGATATCGCACAAAATGGCTGGACGCAAGCGCCACCATTCCGTAACCCCGACGCCAGTGACCGGTCAGCAACCCGGAGGAGACGATGGACAAGTCATTGCCCGACCTCGCCGCAGCCGTGGCGGGGATAGAGGATGGCATGAGCGTGATGATCGGCGGCTTCGGCGGCTCCGGCGCGCCGATAGAACTGATCCACGCGCTGATCGGCCGATTTCTCGCCACCGGCCACCCGCGCGACCTTACGGTGGTGAACAACAATTCCGGAAACGGCCATGTGGGCCTTGCGGCGATGATCGAACACGGAATGGTGGCGAAACTGATCTGTTCTTTCCCGCGTTCTGCGGATCCGGTGGTGTTTACCGAACAATATCTGGCCGGACGGATCGCGCTGGAACTGGTGCCGCAGGGCACGCTGGCCGAACGCATTCGCGCAGGCGGGGCCGGCATCCCCGCGTTCTACACGCCCACGAGCTACGGCACCGATCTGGCCGCCGGCAAGCCGGTCGCCGAATTCGAGGGGCGGCATTATGTGCAGGAACGCTGGCTGAAGGCCGATTACGCGCTGGTCAAGGCTGAAACGGGCGACCGGCTGGGCAACCTGACCTACCGTATGGCCGCGCGCAATTTCGGCCCGCTGATGTGCATGGCCGCGCGCAAGGCCATCGTGCAGGTCGCCCGCATCGTGGACCCCGGCGGGATCGACCCCGAAGCCGTCGTCACCCCGGGCATTTTCGTTCAGGGCGTGGTGGAGGTGGCCGACCCGGCGCAGGAAGAGGCGCTCAACCGTGCCGGGGCCGCCTATCCGGGGGCCGCAGCATGACCAGCCCGCTCACCACCAACCAGATCGCATGGCGCGCCGCACAGGATATCGAAGACGGCGCCTATGTGAACCTCGGCATCGGGCTGCCCGTCCGGGTGGCGCAGTTCCAGCCGCCGGGGCGCGAGGCGATCTTTCATTCCGAAAACGGCATCCTCGGCTTCGGTGCGGCCCCCGCGCCGGGCGATGAGGATTGGGATCTGATCAACGCCAGCAAGAAGTCGGTGACGCTGAAACCCGGCACGGCCTTTTTCGATCATGCCGACAGCTTCGCCATGGTGCGCGGCGGGCATCTGGATGTGGCGATCCTCGGCGCTTATCAGGTGGCCGAAAATGGCGATCTGGCGAACTGGTCCACCGGCCCGCGCGGCGTGCCCGCGGTGGGCGGCGCGATGGATCTGGTGCATGGCGCACGCCGGGTCGCTGTGATCACCGATCACCTCACCCGCAAGGGCGAGCCCAAGTTGGTGCACCGCTGCACCTTTCCGCTGACCGGGCTGGGCTGCATCAATCGGGTCTATACCAGCCATGCCGTGGTCGATATCGAGGATGGCCGCTTCGTGCTGCGCGAAAAGCTCGCCGATCTGTCGCTGGAGGCGTTGCAGGCGATCACGGGCGCCCGGCTGCACATTCCGGGACCGGTGGGCGAGTTGACAGCGCCAGAGGTCTGAATCATGCCTGACGCGCTGATTTGTGACTATGTCCGCACGCCCATCGGCCGCTATGGCGGCGCGCTGGCGCCGGTCCGGCCGACGACCTGGCGGCCGTGCCCCTGCGCGCGCTGATGGCGCGCAACCCCGGCACCGACTGGGAGGCGGTGGGCGATGTCGTCCTGTGCTGCGCCAATCAGGCCGGCGAAGACAATCGCAACGTCGCCGGCATGGCGCTGTTGCTGACGGGCCTGCCGGTCGGGGTGACGGGGACGACCGTCAACCGGCTGTGCGGCTCTGGTATGGATGCGGTGCTGATTGCGGCGGGGGCCATCGCCGCCGGCGAGGCCGATCTGATGATTGCCGGCGGGGTCGAAAGCATGAGCCGCGCGCCCTTCGTCATGCCCAAGGCCGACAGCGCCTTTTCGCGCCGGGCCGAGGTTTTCGACACCACGATCGGCTGGCGTTTTGTCAACCCGGCAATGGAGGCGGCTTTCGGCACCGAGTCGATGCCCCGGACCGGGCAGCGCGCGCCTGATGGCGCGGCTGGGCCTGAGCCACCGGGATTTCGACGTGATCGAGATCAACGAGGCCTTCGCCGCCCGGGGCCTCGCCAGCCTTCAGGACCTGGGCATCGCCGATGGTGACCGGCGGGTGAACCCGAACGGCGGCGCCATCGCGCTGGGCCATCCGCTGGGCCATCCG
>SKUV01000127.1 GCA_007129775.1 Paracoccaceae bacterium
CACCAACCTGGCCGCCGGCAACTGAGCCTGCTGCCTTCGGCCCCACCGGCGACGCGCCGGTGGGGCCACCTTCCGGACGCTTGACAAGGCCGCCCTGCAACGCGGCGAGGGATCGATTCATGAAAACGCAAATCGGCATCATCGGCGCCGGGCCGGCCGGCCTGCTGCTGGCGCGCATCCTGCAGATGAACGGCATCGAGTCGGTCATCCTCGAACGGCGTAGCCGCGACTATGTGCTGGCGCGCCTGCGCGCCGGCGTGCTGGAACAGGGCACCGTGGACACGCTGCGCGCCTATGGCGTGAACGAGCGGCTGGACCGGGACGGGATGCCGCATGAACAGACCACCTTCTACTGGAACGAGCGGCGCCATGTCATCGTGATCGCCGACGAGGCCGGGCGGCGGCTGACGACCTACGGCCAGAACCGCATCGTGGAAGACCTTATCACCCTGCGCGAGGCCGATGGCCTGCCGATCCTGTTCGAGGCACAGGTCGAGGCGCTCGACGGGCTGACCGACCGGCCCGCCATCACCTATGTGCAGGACGGCGCGCGCAAGACGCTGGAATGCGATTTCATCGCGGGCTGCGACGGCTATCTGGGCGTGTCGCGCCGCTACATCCCCGACGCCGACGCGCATTCCTATCTGCACGAATTCCCTTTCAGCTGGTTCGGCATCCTCGCCGAGGCGCCGCCGAAGCCCGAAAAGCGCGGCTTTGCCCATCATGTGCGCGGGCTTGCCGTGGCCTCCGCCCGCTCGCCGCGTCAGAGCCGGCTCTACCTGCAGGTGGACCCGGATTTCGAGATCGACTCCATGTCGGACGACCAGATCTGGGACGAGCTTGATCTGCGCCTGACCGACGAGACCGGCACGCCGCTGAACCGCGGCCCGATCACCGAAAAGAGCGTGGCGCGACTGCGCGCATTCGTGTGCGAGCGGATGCAGCACGGCAAGCTCGCCATCGCCGGCGACGCCGCCCATATCGTGCCGCCCAGCGGTGCCAAGGGGCTCAACCTCGCGGTGGGCGACGTGCGGCTTCTGGCCGAAGCGATCGGGCGCCACCTGCGCGGCGACGACGATCTGCTGTCACGCTATTCGGAACTGGCGTTGCAGCGGATCTGGCCGACGGTGCACTGGTCCTGCCTGATGTCCGAGGCGCTGCATGTCTTTCCGGGCCAGACCGGTTTCGACACCCGACGCCAGCACATGACGCTCGATCACTGGATCAACAGCGAGACCGGCAGCCGCCGCTTCCGCGAGGCGATGCTCGGGCTGCCCTATGCGGTCTGAGCGATGAGATGACGAAAGGAAACGCCATGAAGAACATCGAGGCCGATGTGGTGATCATCGGAAGCGGCCCGGTCGGCATGGTGCTGGCCCTCGATCTGGCCGCGCGCGGCGTGTCCGTCGTGATGGCCGAAAGCCGCGCCGAGGGGGAGCCGCCCAGCGTCAAGTGCAACCATGTCTCGGCCCGCAGCATGGAAATCCTGCGCCGTCTGGGCGTGGCCGGCGATGTGCGCGATGCCGGGCTGCCGCCCGATTATCCCCATGACGTGTCGTATCGGACCACGACCACGGGCCGCGAGGTCACCCGTATCCGCATCGCCGCCCGCGCCGAGCGCGGCACCGAACGCGACGACGGCCCCGACAGCAACTGGCCCACGCCCGAGCCGCCGCACCGGATCAACCAGATCTATCTGGAGCCGGTGATCGCGCGCCATGTGAAGGCCCATCCGGGTATCCGCACCCTCTATCGCCACGCGGTGGTGGAGATTGGGCAGGACGCCCGGGGGGCCACGCTGCGCGCGCGCGACATCGACAGCGGCGCCGAGGTGCGTCTGTCGGGCAATTTCCTTGTGGGCTGCGATGGCGGCCGGTCCATGACCCGGCGCTTCATAGGCGCGACGCTTCAGGGCGACGCGGTGATCCAGCGGGTGCAATCCACCTATATCCGCGCGCCGGGGCTGATCGAGCGGATGCAGGCGGCGCCTGCCTGGTGCATGTTCTCGGTCAACCCGCGCCGTTCGGGCAATATCTATTCCATCGACGGGCGCGAGTTGTGGCTGGTGCACAATTACCTGCGCGACGACGAGCCGGATTTCGACTCGGTCGATCGCGACCGCTCGATCCGCGACATTCTCGGGGTGGATGATGGCTTTTCCTACGAGGTGATCCGCAACGAGGATTGGTATGGCCGCCGGCTGGTCACCGACAAGATGCGAGAGGGCCGCGTCTTCATCTGTGGCGATGCCGCCCATCTTTGGGTGCCCTATGCCGGCTACGGGATGAATGCGGGGATCGCCGATGCAGCGAATCTGGCGTGGATTCTGGCCGCGCATCTGCGCGGCTGGGCGCCCGAGGCGATTCTCGATGCGCACGAGGCCGAGCGGCTGCCGATCACCGAACAGGTCAGCCATTTCGCCATGAATCACTGTATCGCCATGGCCTCGAAACGCGCGAGCGTGCCGGCCGATATCGAAAGCGACACGCCCGAGGGCACCGCCAGCCGCGAGGCGTTCGGCGCGGCGCTCTTCGACCTCAACGTCCAGCAATATTGCTGCGGCGGGCTGAATTTCGGCTATTACTACGACGCCTCGCCGCTGATCGCCTATGACGGCGCGGCGCAGCCGGCCTATGGCATGGCCGATTTCACCTCGTCGATCGTGCCGGGCTGCCGGGCGCCGCATCTGTGGTTGCGCGACGGCCGCTCGCTTTACGATGTGATCGGGGGCGATTATGCGCTGCTGTGTCTCGATGGCGGGGACGGGGCCGAGGCTCTCGCGGCGGCGGCGCGGGCGGTGGACATGCCTTTCGGCGTGGTCGCGGTGGACAGCGACGATCCGCTGCGCGCGGTCTATACGTCGCGCTTCGTGATCGTGCGACCCGATCAGCATGTGGCCTGGCGCGGCGATGCACTGCCCGACGATCCGGCGGCGCTGATCGACCTTCTGCGCGGGGCGGCGCCCGGCAAGGCGGGCCGCAACGGGCTGGAGACGGCGGCGCAATAGCCGCGCGGCGGGGCGCCGGCGCCCGCCCTGGCCTGCCCCGTTCGCCGGGGCAGGCCGGATCGGGGTCAGAATTCCATCAGCACCGATTTGGTCTGCAGATAGAGGTCGAGCCCCTCGGCCCCGAACTCCCGCCCCCAGCCCGATTGCTTGTAGCCGCCGAAGGGCAGATTCGGGTCGGTCCCGCCCCCGGCATTGACCCGGACCGACCCGCTTTGAAGGCGCCGGGCAAGGCGGTGGGCGGTGCCCAGATCGCGGGTCCAGATCGTGGCGTTGAGCCCGTAGATGCTGTCGTTCGCCGCGGCCACGACCTCGTCGAGATCGTCGAAGGCATCGCTCACCAGCACCGGGCCGAAGACCTCTTCGCGCACCAGCGCGCTGTCGGGCCGGGCGCCGGCCATCACCGTGGGGCGATAGAAATAGCCCGGCCCGTCGAGCGCGCCGCCCCCGGTCAGCACCTCGGCGCCGGCCTCGCGCCCGCCCCGGACATAGCCGTCCACCCGTTCGCGATGGCTGGCCGAGATCAGCGGGCCGATCTGGCTGTCGGGGTTGTCGCCCGGCCCGAGGCGGAGCTTTTCGGCGAATGCGATCACGCCTTCCAGCACCTGATCGTGGCAGTCGCGGTGCACGTAAAGCCGCGAGCCCGCGGCGCAAACCTGCCCGGCGTTGAAAAAGATGCCCATGGCCGCGGCCGGAATCGCGCGCGCCATGTCTGCATCGGGCAGGATGATCGTGGGCGACTTGCCGCCCAGTTCCAGCGACACCTTCTTGAGGTTGCCGGTCGCGGCGCGCACGATCGCGCGGCCGACCTCGGTCGATCCGGTAAAGGCCACCTTGTCCACGCCCGGATGCGCAGCCAGCGCTGCGCCGACCCGGTGGCCGACCCCGGTGACGATGTTCACCACGCCGGCCGGCAGGCCCAGATCGGTGATGATCCGGCCCAGATAGAGTGCGGAAAGCGATGTTTCCTCGGCCGGTTTCAGCACCGCCGTGCAGCCTGCCGCCAGCGCTGGCGCAAGTTTCCACGCGGCCATGACCAGCGGGAAATTCCACGGGATGATCAGCCCGGCCACCCCCACGGGTTCGCGCAGCGTATAGGCGAAGGTCGCGCCGGGGCGCGAGACCTGCAGGGTCTGGCCCGCGATCTTGGTCGCCCAGCCGCCGTAATAGCGGAAGGTGGCGGCGGCGCCCGCGATGTCGCCGGCGCGGATGATATGGCGGGCCTTGCCGTTGTCGCGGTATTCCAGTTCGGCCAGCACATCGCCATTGGCCTCGATCGCATCGGCGATGTCGAACAGCCATTGCGCCCGCCGTGCCGGGGTGATCCCGGCCCAATCCGCCCGGTCGAAGGCCGCGCGGGCGGCGGCAACGGCAGCCTCCACATCGGCCGCGCTGCCGTCGGCGATGGTGGCGATGACGGCGCCGGTGGCGGGGTTGCGCACCTCCAGTTGGCCTGCGGGACTGCCCGGGTCGGTCTGCCCGTCGATCAGGTGGCGATGGGGCTCGGCCAGAAAGGCATCGGCTTCGGCTTTGGCTTTGGTGATGGCGTCGGGTGACATATCCGCTCCTGTCGCACGTTGGCTGGCGTTCGGGGTGCGCCGACCCCGTCCGGCTGCGAGCCTAGTCAAAGCGCGGCCGGAATGTCGGCCAAAACTCCGCACGGATACGCCAATTCGCACCGCCGCCCGGGCCGGATTGGCCGAAATCCGGGCTAGCTTGTCCGACAGGCGCCCCGCTTTCGTGGCAAGCTGCCGCGTCAGGACAGAACTGCGGCGCGCCCTGCCCTGCGGAGCGCGCGACCGGCAAGGAGGATATCATGTTCAACGCGCTTCCCGATCCCGGGACCGACCCGATCCTGCGCTCGGCGCTGGTGTTTCAGCAAGACCCGGCGCCGCACAAGATCGACATGGGCATCGGCATCTACAAGGACGATTACGGCCACGCTCCGGTGATGGCCAGCGTCAAGGCGGCCGAGCGCCGGCTGGTGGAGGAACAGGAGACCAAGGCCTATCTGTCAGGCGCCGGCAACGCCGCTTTCAACGAGCAGGTGCGCGGCTTGCTCTTTCCCGAAGCCGAAGGCGGGAAGGGCTCCGATGCCGGGGCGCGGGCGGTGACGATCCAGACCCCCGGCGGCACCGGGGCGCTGCGCGTGGCGGCCGATTTCCTGCGCGGGCAGGCCCCCGGGGCGAAGGTCTGGATTCCGGCGCAAAGCTGGCCCAACCATCGCCACCTTTTCGGCACCGTGGGCTTTCGGCTGGCCGAATACCCGTGGTTTGACATGGCCGCCGGGCGACTCGATTTCGACCGGGCGATGGCGGCCTTTCACAGCGTGGCGCCGGGGGATGTGGTGATCCTGCATGGCTGCTGCCAGAACCCCACCGGCGCCGACCCCGACGCCGCGCAATGGGGCGAGATCGCGCAGGTTCTGGCGCAGCGCGCGGCGCTGCCCATCGTCGATATCGCCTATCAGGGTCTGGGCGACGGTCTGGCCGAGGATGCCCGCGGGCTGGCCACGATCTGCGCGGCGCTGCCCGAGGTGATCGTGGCCAGTTCGTGCTCCAAGAATTTCGCGCTCTATCGCGAACGGACGGGCGCGCTCAGCTTCGTGGGCGAGACCCGCGCCGCGGCCGAGAAGGCCAGCGGCCATGCGCTGCACTTGGCGCGGGCGAATTACTCGATGCCGCCCGACCATGGCGCGGCGGTGGTGGCGATGGTGCTGTCCGATCCCGGGTTGCGCGCGCTCTGGTCCGAGGAACTGGCCGGGATGCGGGCGCGGATGGGCCGGATACGCGCGGCCTTTGCCGCGGGATTGTCCGAGGCGAGCGGGAAGGATTTCGGCCATATCGCCCATCAGAAGGGCCTCTTCGCCACCGTGCCGCTGACGGCCGAAATGGTGGCGCGGCTGCGTGCGGGGCCGCATATCCACGCCTCGGCCACCGGGCGGCTGAACCTTGCCGGGCTGACGGCCGAGACGGTCGCCCCCGTCGCCGCCGCCATCGGGGCGGAGTTGCGCGAACTGACCGACGCCTGAACGGCGCGATGACATGGCTTCGGGCGACGCCGGGCGAGCCCGCGCCGCCCGGCCCGGTTTCCGACAGATCAAAGGAGAGAGACAAGATGAATTCCCCGACCCCCCTGAGCACGGGTGCGCAGGACGCCGCCGCCGAGACCAACCTGCAACGCATGACCGGCGGCGAGGCGCTGGCCGCGGGCCTGCTGCGCTGGGGCATCGACCGGGTTTACGGGATGCCCGGCGTGCAACTGGACAAGTTCTTTGACGCGATGCAGCGCACCGACGGCGCGCTTCAGGTCGTCCATACCCGGCACGAACAGGGCGCGGCCTATATGGCGCTGGGCGCTGCGGCCTCCACCGGGCGGCCGGCGGTCTGCACTGTGGTGCCGGGGCCGGGGGTGCTGAATGCGGGCGCGGCGCTGGCCACGGCCTATGCCTGCTCGGCGCCGGTTCTGGTGATCACCTCGACCATTCCGACGCAGCATCTGGGCCGGGGCAACGGCGCGCTGCACGAGGTCACCGACCAGACCGGCATCCTGCGCAACCTGACGAAATGGACCGGCCGCGCCGAGAGCGCGGCGCAGGTGCCGGCGCTGCTGGACGAGGCGTTTCGCCAGTTGCTGACCGGCCGGCCCCGCCCCGTGGCGATCGAGGTGCCGATGGATGTGCTGGCCCAGACCGCGATGCTGGCCCAAGGCGCGCGGCCCGCGCTGCCGGCGCCGCCGGCGCTCGA
>SKUV01000347.1 GCA_007129775.1 Paracoccaceae bacterium
AACGCCGGGACTGCCCGCCGGGGCTGCCCGCCGGGGCAGGCCCCGGCGGCGCCTTTCTGCCCGACACCGGGGCGCGCCCGCACTGCCCTCTTGCACCGGCCCTGCCCGCCCCCTATCGAAGACTTCAGACAAGGAGGAGGCCGCCCATGTTCGCGCGTCTGTCGAAATCCGCCCTTGCTGCGGCGCTGGCGCTGGCGCTGCCCTTCGGCACCGCATCGGCCGGGTTCGACACCCGCGCAAGCTCGGCGATCGTGATCGATCTGGGCACCGGCACCACGCTGCTGGATCACAATGCCGACGTGCCGCTGCCGCCGGCCTCCATGTCCAAGCTGATGACGCTGCTGATGCTGTTCGAGGCGGTCGAGGACGGGCGGCTGGATCTGGAGACCACATTTTCGGTCTCGACCCGGGCGCGCCAGATGGGCGGCTCACGCATGTTTCTGGAAGAACGCCACCGCCCCACGGTCGAGGATCTGATTCGCGGCATCGCCGTTCTGTCGGGCAACGATGCCGCGGTGGTCGTGGCCGAGGGGCTGGCCGGCACCGAAGAGGCCTTCGCCCGGCTCGCGACCGAACGCGCGCGCGCGCTGGGCATGCGGGACACGACCATCGCCAATGCCTCGGGCTGGCCGCACCCCGACCACCTGATGAGCAAGCGTGACCTCGCGATCCTCGGCCGGCACATCATCGAAACCTATCCGCAATTCTACCCCTACCTGTCGGAAGAAAGCTTTACCTGGAACAATATCGAGCAGCGCAACCGCCTGCCCCTGCTCGACGCGGGCCTCGGGGTGGACGGGCTCAAGACCGGCTTCACCTCGGCGGCCGGCTACAGCCTCGCCGGCTCCGCCCGGCAGGGGAGCCGGCGGGTGCTCTTTGTCGTCGGCGGACTGGGCAGCGAGGCCGAACGGCAGGAAGAGGCGGAGCGCATCATCAACTGGGCCTTTCGGCAGTTCGTCCAGCGCGAAGTGCTGCGCCCGGGCGAGGCGGTGGCCAGCGCCGCGGTCTGGATGGGCGAGGCACCGACCGTGCCCCTCGTGGCGCAAGACCCCGTCCGGATCCTTCTGCCCGCCACCCGTCAGGGCGAAATGACGGCCGAGGTGATCTATAGCGGCCCCGTCGCCGCGCCGGTCACCGCCGGCCAGCCCGTCGGCGAGCTGGTGATCCGCGTGCCCGAGATGGACGAAACGCGCGTGCCTCTGCTGGCCGGTGCGGATGTGGCGAAGGGCGGGTTCATGGTGCGCATGCGCAGCGCGCTCGATGTGGTGATGCGCAGGGTGGCAGGCGCCGCGGCGGGCCAGTAGCCGTGCCGCGGGGGATGCTCATCACGCTGGAGGGCATCGACGGCTGCGGCAAGACAACACAGGCCCGGCGGCTGGCCGATGCGCTGGGCGCCGCGGGCATGGAGGTGACGCGCACGCGAGAGCCCGGCGGCTCCCCCGGGGCCGAGGAGATCCGGCGCCTGCTGGTGGAGGGCGACCCGGCGCGCTGGTCGCCCGAGACGGAGATCCTGCTGTTCAGCGCCGCGCGGCGCGACCATCTGGAGCGCACGATCCGCCCCGCACTGGAGGCCGGGCACATCGTCATCAGCGACCGTTTCGCCGACAGCACGCGGGTCTATCAGGGTGCTGCACGGGGCGATCTGCGCGCACTGGTCGACATGATCCACGATGCGGTCATCGCCAAGGACCCCGATCTGACCTTCGTGCTGGATATGGAGGCCGGCCCGGCGCTCGCCCGCGGCCTTGCCCGGCGCTCGGGCGAGGACCGGTTCGAGGATCTGGGCGCGGGCTTTCAGCAGCGGCTGCGGCAGGGTTTCCGGGCGCTGGCGCGGGAATACCCGGCGCGGGTGGTGCTGATCGACGCGGCCCGCACGCCCGAGGCTATCGCCTGCGACATCGCCGAAATCGCGCTCGACCGGATCGCCTCGCATATCGAGGCCGGCGGGGACGTCGCATGACCGACGAGCCCCTCGCCGAACTGGACGCAAGCCCCGGCGCGCCCCATCCGCGCGAGACCGCGGCGCTATACGGTCAGGATGCGGCCGAAGCGGCGTTTCTCGCCGCCCATGCCGGCGGGCGGCTGCATCATGCGTGGTTGCTGACCGGCCCGCGCGGCGTCGGCAAGGCCACGCTGGCGTGGCGCATCGCGCGCTTTCTGCTGGTCGAGCCGCCGCCGGAGGGCGCCGCGGGCCTGTTCGGCGCACCGCCCCCGCCCGCATCGCTCGATATTCCCGCCGATGATCCGGTCGCCCGGCGCGTGGCCGCGCTGTCCGAGCCGCGCCTGTGCCTGATCCGCCGCGGCTGGGATAACGAGCGCAAACCGGCCCGCCCGCGTGCCCGCATAACGGTGGACGACGTGCGCCGGCTGCAGGGCTTTTTCGGGCTTAGCGCCGCCGATGGCGGGCGCCGGGTGGTGATCGTCGATGCCGCCGACGAGATGAACCAGAACGCCGCGAACGCGCTCTTGAAACTGCTGGAGGAACCGCCCGAGCGTGCGACGCTTTTGCTGATCAGCCACCAGCCCTCGGGCCTGCTGCCCACGATCCGCTCGCGCTGCCGTCTTCTGCGCCTCGGCCCGCTCGGGCCGGCCGACATGGCGCGCGCGCTGGCGCAGGCGGGGGTGGAGGTCGCGCCCGAAGATGCCGGCGCTCTGGCGGCGCTTGCGGGCGGATCGGTGGGCGAGGCGGTGCGGCTGGCCGGGCTCGACGGGCTGAAGCTCTATGCCCGGCTGGTCAATCTGTTCGCCACGCTGCCGCGGCTCGACCGGGGCCGGGCGCTGGCGTTGGCCGATCTGGCCGGCGCGCGGGCCGCGCCCGAACAGACCGACCTGATCCTGCATCTGTTCGATCTGTTTCTCAGCCGCCTCGCCCGCGCCCCGCTGATCGCCGGGCAGCCGGGCAGCGACATTTCCGGAACGGCCGAGGCTGCCCCGGGCGAGGCCGCGCTTCTGGCAAGGCTGGCGCCCGGCCCGCGCGAGGCGCGGGGCTGGGCCGAACTGCACCAGAGCCTCGGCGCCCGCGCCCGCCACGGCAGGGCGGTCAACCTTGACCCGGCGGCGCTGGTGCTGGATATGGTCCTGAAGGTGGAAGCGACGGCAACCGCCTGATGCCCAAGGCGGCCAGCGCCCCCAGGCGCCCCGCCACACGCGCCCGACCGAACAGGCCCCGAGATGATCGAGCCGAGATGACAGAACCCGACCAGCCAACCGAAGCACCCCGACCGCCCGAGATCGTAGACAGCCATTGTCACCTCGATTTCCCCGATTTCGATGGTGAGTTGCCCGAAATCATCGCCCGCGCCCGCGCCGCCGGCGTCACCCGCATGGTGACGATCTGCACGCGGCTGCGGCAGGAGCCGGCGGTGCGCGCCATCGCCGAGGCCCACGAGGGTGTTTTCTACGCCGCCGGCACCCACCCGATGAGCGCGGCCGAAGAACCCATGGCCCGGCTTGACGATCTGGTGGCGCTGGCGCGGCATCCGAAATTCGTGGGCATCGGCGAAAGCGGGCTCGATTACCACTACACCGCCGACAGCGCGGCGGTGCAGCGCGAAAGCCTGCACATCCATATCGAAGCCGCGCGGCGCACCGGGCTGCCGCTGATCATCCACGCCCGCGCCGCCGATGACGACATGGCCCGCATCCTGACCGAGGAACACCGCGCCGGCGCCTTTCGCTGCGTGATGCATTGCTTTACCTCCGGGCCGGAACTGGCGCGGGCGGCGCTCGATCTGGGGTTTTACCTGTCCATGTCGGGCATCGCGGCCTTTCCGAAATCGACCGACCTGCGCGCGATCTTCGCCGCCGCCCCCATCGACCGCATTCTGGTGGAGACGGATGCCCCCTATCTGGCCCCGCCGCCCCATCGCGGCCGACGCAACGAGCCCGCCTATACCGCCCATACCGCCCGCGCGGGGGCGGAGCTTTTCGGCCTCGACTACGCCGAATTCGCGCGCCGCACCTCGGCCAATTTCGACCGGCTCTTCACCCGCGCCGCCGGCGCGCGAAAGGCGGCCTGATGGCGGATATCGCCTTCACGATCCTCGGCTGCGGATCCTCGGGCGGGGTGCCGCGGCTGGGCGGCAAATGGGGCGCCTGCGACCCCGACAACCCCCGCAACACGCGGCGGCGCTGTTCGCTCTTGATCACCCGGCAGGATGGCGAGGGGCTGACCCGGGTGCTGATCGACACTTCGCCCGACATGCGCGCGCAATTGCTGGATGCCGGGGTCGGGCATCTGGATGCGGTGATCTACACCCATTCCCATGCCGACCATGTCCACGGGCTCGACGATCTGCGCCAGATCGTCTTCAACATGCGCCGCCGCCTGCCGGTCTGGGCCGACGGGCCGACGCAGGAGGCGCTGTTCGCACGCTTCGGCTATGCCTTCGTGCAGCCCGAAGGCTCGCCCTATCCGCCGATCCTCGACATGCACAGCCTGCGCGGCCCCGTCACCATCGCCGGCGCGGGCGGCGAGATCACGCTGCGCCCCTTCCGCGCCGATCACGGCACGATGGATGCGCTGGGCTTTCGGGTGGGCGATGTGGCCTATCTGCCCGATGCCGTCGCCATCCCCGATGACAGCTGGCCCCTGCTGGACGGGCTGGAGTGCTGGATCGTCGATGCCCTGCGCCGCACTCCGCACCCGACCCATGCCCATCTGGACCTGACATTGTCATGGATCGCCCGCGCAGCACCGCGCCGCGCATTGCTGACCAACATGCATATCGACCTCGATTACCAGACACTGCTCGACGAACTGCCCGCCCATATCCGCCCCGCCTATGACGGGATGGTCCTGCGGTTTCCGGCCTGAGAAATGGGCGCCTTTCTTCCCGTCGTCGTGCCGATCTTTCTGGTGGTCGGCTATGGCTATCTCGTTGTCCGGCTGGGGCTGATGAGCGATGCAGCCATCGACGGGCTCATGCGCTTTGCCGGCAATTTCGCGATCCCGATCCTGCTGGCGCTGGGTATCGCGACGCTCGATCTGAGCGCGAATTTCGATCTGGCGATGCTGACGAGCTTTTACGGCGGTGCAATCGCGGCCTTCGTCGTGGGACTTTTCGGCACGCGCTTTCTGTTCGGCCGGCCGTGGGAAGATGCCGCGGTGGTGGGGTTCTGCGCGCTCTTTTCCAACACCGTGATGGTTGGCCTGCCCATCGTGGAGCGTGCCCACGGCGCCGAGGAACTGGGGCGCAGCATCGTCATCGTCTCGCTGCATGCGCCGATCTGCTACACCCTCGGCGTCGCGGTGATGGAAGGGATACGCAATTCCGGCCGGGGGGTGGGGCGTACGGTGCTGCGCGTGCTGGCGTCGATGGCGCGCAATCCCTTCATCATCGGGATCAGCGTGGGCTTCGCGCTCAACCTGTCCGGCCTGCCGATCCCGTCGATGGCGCGCGACGCGCTCGACATGATGGTGCGCGCGGCGCTGCCGGTGGCGCTGTTCGGGCTGGGCGGGATGCTGGTGCGCTATCGCCCCGAGGGGGATTTGCGACTGATCGCCTTTGCCTGCGCGGTCTCGCTGCTGGTGCATCCGGCCGTCGCCTGGGCGCTGGGCCGAGGTGCGGGGCTGGACCCGGCCGCGCTGCGCGCCGCGGTGACGATTGCGGCGATGCCGGTGGGGCTCAATGCATTCCTGTTCGCCGAACACTACGGCCGCGCGCGCCGGGTCGCGGCCTCTACCGTGCTGTTCTCGACGATCCTGTCGTTCACGGGCGTTCTGTTCTGGCTGACGGTTCTGGGATGACGCGGGCCTGCGCCCCCGATCACAGCCAGTCGCCGCGACCCGTGCCCACAGCCTGGGCGACACTGGCGAACCCGTCCTGCGCCAGCGCGGCGTCAAGATCGCGATTGATCCGCCCGACCAGTGACAGCCCCTCATAGACCAGCGCGGAATAAAGCTGCACCGCGCTCGCGCCCGCGCGGATCTTGGCATAGGCGGTCTCGCCGCTCTCGACCCCGCCGACGCCGATAAGCGGCACGCCCCGCCCCTCCAGCGCCCGCGACAGGATCGCCAGCACCCGGGTCGAGCGCTCGAAAAGCGGCCGCCCCGACAGCCCGCCCGCCTGCCCCGCCTGACCGGCATCGCGCAAACCGTCGCGGGCCAGCGTGGTGTTGGTGGCGATCACCGCATCCACCCCGGCCTCGGCCGCGACACCGGCCAGATCCTCCAGCGCCGGCGGGTCCAGATCGGGCGCGATCTTGAGAAACACCGGCACCGGGCGCTCCAGATCGTCGCGCACCGCCATCACCCCGCGCAAGAGCGCCCGCAGCGCCGCCGGCCCCTGCAGATCGCGCAGCCGCTCGGTATTGGGCGAAGATACATTGACCGTCGCGAAATCCAGATGCGGGCCGCAGGCGGCCAGCACCGCGGCGAAATCACCCGTTCGGTCGTCGCTGTCCTTGTTCGCGCCAAGGTTCAGCCCCACCACCACACCCGCCGGGCGCCGCGCCAGCCGCGCCGCGATCGCCGGTGCGCCATCGTTGTTGAAGCCGAAGCGGTTGATCACCGCGCGATCCTGCACCAGCCGGAACAGCCGCGGGCGCGGGTTGCCCGGCTGGGGCCGGGGCGTGGCCGCCCCCACCTCCAGAAAGCCGAAGCCCGCGCGGGTCAGCGCGCCCAGCGCCACCGCGTTCTTGTCGAACCCCGCCGCGAGCCCCAGCGGATTGGCCAGCCGCAGCCCCGCCAACGTCCCCTCCAGCCGCGCCGAGGCGACCGGCGCCGGCAGCGGCGCCA
>SKUV01000357.1 GCA_007129775.1 Paracoccaceae bacterium
CCCAGGGCACGGTGAAGTTGCCCAGAACCTCGTTTACCCGGTCGGCCTCGGCATCGGTGACGCCGGCGATCCGGGCAACGAGGCCACGGCTGCGATCCTCCACCACCTCGTTGACATGGGCCGCCAGCCCCGCTTCGGCCAGCGCATCGCCCAGAACCCGGGCGATGGCGCGTCGCCGCAGATCGGGCTTGAAGATCTTGCCGATCGGCGTCTTGGGCAGTTCTTCCAGTATCTCCACGTGTTTGGGCACCGCCGCGCGTTCCGATATCCGGCCGCGGGCGTGTTCCAGCAACTCGTCGGTCGTGACCGAACCGCCGGCGACCAGTTCGAGGTAGACGGCCGGCAATTCGCCCGCCGTCGCGTCGGGCTGGCCGATCGCCCCGGCGAAGGCGACGGCGGGGTGCGAGATGAACGCCTCTTCGATCCCCGCAGGGTCGATATTGTGGCCGCCCCGGATGATGACGTCCTTCGCCCGCCCGGTGATCCAGAGATAGCCGTCGCCGTCCAGCCGCCCCAGATCGCCCGTGCGCAGGTACTCGTCGGTGGCGATGGTCTTGTTCTTGGCGGCTTCGGTATAGGTCTTGCCCGGCAACACGCCGGGATTCGAGACGCAGATTTCGCCGACCTCGTTCGTGGCGCAATCGCGCAACGCCTTGCCGTCCTCGTCGAATTCGACGATCCGCACCTTCGTATGGGGAAAGGGGATGCCGACGGAGCCGACTTTCTTGTTGTCGCCCATCGGGTTGCAGGAGACGAGGCAAGTCGCCTCGGTCAGGCCGTAGCCTTCGGAAATCTGCACGCCCGTGGCCGCCTCGAACCGTTTGTAAAGTTCCATCGGCAGGGCGGCGGAGCCCGAGATACCCATCTTCAGGCTGGACACATCCGCATCCACCTTGCGCTGCATCAGCGCCGAAACGGCGGTCGGCACGGTCAGGAAAAAGCTCACCTGCCAGCGCTCGATCAGTTTCCAGAAATTGTCGAAAACCCCCTCGCCGCGATAGCCCTGCGGCGTGGGAAAGACCCCATGCGCCCCCGACACCAACAGCGACATCGTCACCGGATAGGCGGCAAAGACATGAAACAGCGGAAGCGGGCAGATCAGCACATCGGTTTCGTCGAACATCATGCGATGGCCGAGCCAGCCGTTATAGATCATTCCCTCGAAACGGTGCTGCGCCACCTTCGGCAGCCCAGTGGTGCCGCCGGTGTGGAAATAGGCGGCGGTCCGGTACCTGGTCGGGGCTGGAAAGCCCAGCGTAACGGGCTGGCGCGCGCATTCGGCGTTGAAATCGAGCACCTTAGCGCAGTGGCTGACCGGGTTCTTGGGCCGGATCAGCGGGACAATCCAGCTTTTCGGGGGGCTGAGATAGCGGTTGAGATCGACCTCCAGCACCGTTTCGACCCCGGGCGCTTCGGCCAGCGCCCGCGCAACCTTCTGCGCGACATCGGTCTTGGGCATGGAGCGCAGGGTGACCACCGCCTTCGCGCCGGTTTCGCGCAGGATGGCGGCGATGGTTTCGGGCTCCAGCAGCGGGTTGATCGGGTTTACGATGCCTGCCGTCATGCCGCCCAGCAGAGCGACGGCAGTCTCGTTGCAATTGGGCAGGACATAGGCAACGGTGTCTTCCTCGCCGATGCCGAGGCTGCGGAACAGGTTGGCGGCCTGCGTGACCCGGGCCAGCAGTTCAGTCCATGTGAGCGTCTCGGCCTTGTCGCGCGGGCCGGAGGTGATCTGAAAGCTGATCGCGGGGCGCTGCGGAAAACGTTCTGCATTGCGCTGAAGCAGCCCATAGGGCGAAGCCGGCAGGCCGGCGGCCACCTCCGGCCAAGGCGCTTCGGCCTCGGCGGCGTGCCGGTCATCGATCGAATTAAAGCGGCTCATGCGGCCATCCTCCCTGCGGTTTGTCACCGTCTCCCCGCAGGCAAAGATGGAGGTCCCGGCTCGCGCTGACAAGCCCCGGCGCATGTGCCGGGCGCAGTGGTGCTCTAGAAGATCGCTCTGCGTGGCACCCGCTCCCCGCCAGATCGCCCCCCGTGCCCCGGCAGGCAGGTCTCAGAGTCGTGGTGCGTGATGCAGGATCGTCGGGATCACGAGGTCTTCCTCGTCCAGCAGGTGTCGGTCGAGAAAACCACCGAACCGCGCAAGGCGGGTGTGCAGCGTGCCGGCCTCGGTCTGCCCCGCTGCGTTGCCGCCGCGCGACAGGCCCTGCAGCATTGCGTTGGTGTCTTCGGCCAGCCCGTGCAGATGACCGCCGAGCGCGTGGTGATCCGCGTCCAGCAGCACGAATCCCTCGGCCAGCCGGGGCTCCAGCCGCGCGAGCGTGGGGAAGTAATGGGCGTCCTCGATCTGGTGGTGGCCGTGCAACTGGTTGAGGAAGAACCCGGCGAGCTGCGCGGTCTGGCGGCCAAAGCCGGCCGGATCGCGCTTGCGGTCAAGAAACGCTTCCGTCTCATCCTGCAACTTGCCCAGAACCTCGCGGAACATCATGTGACGCTCCAGCCAGAACCGGGTTAGTGCATCGAAATTGCGGTGGCTTTGCCAGATGTCGCGTGGATATTCCCGCACCAGGACGCGGAGAGCGTCTGGCAGGCCGACCCGTGTGTCAAGCGAATGGTCCCCGGTCATCTTTCTGGTCCCGTGCGCTGGGCGCAGGTCCGTGCCGGCCCCGCGCCTGCCTATCTGCGCGCCGGGCGCCATCCCGCGGCGCGCGCCTCTGCCTCGGAGCAGAACCACCGCTTGTCAGGGTGGTTCATGCGCACATCGTCGTAATGGCGCTGCCCGGGCAGATGATAGATACGCTCTCCGGCGCGATTGACATTGCCCTTGATCGCACAGTCGCTGTGCGGCGGCGCATCGCGGGCGGGCGCCGCGCGGATGGCGGGCGCCGATACCCCGGTCACACGTGCCGGATCGGATGGATCGAGGCAAAAGCCCGCGCGCGGGTTGAGCGGGCCGGCATGGAGCCCGGTGCCTGCGAAGGCGGCCTCTTTTTCGGCGTCGATATAGGCGCGCGAATGGGGATGTTCGTTGGCAAAGCGCGGACAGGCCATGGCGATGCCGTCGCGCACCAGCGCCAGCGCGATATCCTCGCCATCGGCTAGGCAGGTGCCCACGACGCGGTCATAGCTGCGCTGGCCGAGATCGTGGCAGACCAGATGCCGGCCTTCGAAACGCCGGATCGTCTCACCCGTGGCCCAGAGACCGCAGCGCCATTCGCTGCCATCGGCGCGGGTGCAGGTTTCGTTCTGCTCGGGGGCGTCGATCCCCTGCACCCGTATCCGTACCGCCCCGATATCGAGCGTGTCGGCATCCACGAAGCGCGCGGCCCCGGCGATCGTCGGGCGGGTGTCGAGCGCCTGCGCTGCTCCGGCAAGCAGGAGCAAAATCGGAACAAGGTAAGAACAAATCCTTAACATGCCCCCCAGAATGGCCACGATCAGGCGCGAGGCAAGCCGAATTCTTAACCTTTGGTTAAGAATTGATGAGCGGAGGCGACGCCGGCGCTGTCAGTGCCGTGTGATTTCGACCGGCGGAGTGGTGGGGCGGCGGCGCAGCATCGCCTCGCGCCACGACAGGAAGCTGACGGAGGCCATGATCAGCACCCCGCCGGCGATCACGAAGCCGTCCACCGGCTCGCCAAAGGCGAAAAGGCCCAGCAGCGCTGCCCAGAGCAGTTGCAGGAACGTCACGGGCTGCGTCACCGCGAGGGGCGCGGCCGCGATGGCCCGGGTCATGGTGTAATGGCCTGCCGTTGCCAGCGCCGCCACTACGAAGAGGATCGCCACCTGCCCCGCGGTGGGCGGCACCCAGACCGCCCAGGCGAACGGGGCGAGAAAGATCGTCACCACCACCGACAGCACCGCCACCATCATTCCGGGCGCCACATCGTCGGTCAGGCGCTTGACGATCAGATAGGACACCGCAAACGCCAGCGCCGTCACCAGCATCGCCAGATGCCCCGGCTCGATCTCGCGCAGCCCGGGGCGCAGGATGATCAGTGCGCCGATCATGGCCGCGCCGATGGCCGCGAGCCGGCGCGCCCTCAGCCGCTCGCCCAGAAACAGCGCCGCGCCGAGGGCCACATAGATCGGCGTGAGGTAGTTCATCGCCGTCACCTCGGCGATGGGCAGCCGCGCCATGGCGTAGAACCACATCGCCACACCCAGCGAATGCAGAAGGCCGCGCACCCCCAGAAGGCCCCAGACCCGACGCGACAGCCGCAGGCGTGCCATGGCCGGCACGAGGGGCAAAAAGAACACCAATCCGAGAAGATAGCGCACGAAGGCCGATTGCGCAGCTGGCATATCGTCGCCGAGGTATTTCACCCCGCCGGTCACCCCGACGAAAAACAGCCCCGTCAGAACCATCCAGGCAATGCCGACAAGGGGGTTGTGGGTGGCTTGCGGGGCGGGCGGGGCGACCATGACAGCGCCACTCAACACCGTTCGCGCCCCGGGCACAAGGGGCAGGACAGGGGGCAGGCGGGCGTCGTTGATCCGGTCGGCGGCGCGGTGCGCAGGATCAGAGCTGCTCCATCACCGCGTCCGAGACCTCGAAATTCGCGGTCACGTTCTGGACGTCGTCATCGTCTTCCAGCGCCTCGAGCAGGCGCATCAGCTTTTGCGCGCCTTCCAGATCAAGCTCGGTGGTGGTGGTCGGTTTCCAGACCAGCCGGGTGCTGGTGGACTCGCCCAGTTCACCCTCCAGCGCGGTGGAGACGGCGTTGAGATCGCTCGCTGCGCACCAGATCACGTGCTCCTCGTCGGAGCTTTCCACGTCCTCCGCCCCGGCCTCGATCGCGGCCATGAGCACCGTCTCGGCATCGCCGGCGTCGGCCGGATAGGTCACCTGACCCACCCTGTCGAACATGAAGCCGACCGAGCCCGTCTCGCCGAGATTGCCGCCATGCTTGCCGAAGGTGGAGCGCACGTTGGACGCGGTGCGGTTGCGGTTGTCGGTCATCGCCTCGACGATGACGGCCACGCCACCCGGGCCATAGCCCTCATAGCGGATTTCTTCATAGGTGTCGGCGTCGCCACCCTGAGACTTGCGAATGGCGCGTTCGATCACGTCCTTGGGAACCGAGTTCGACTTGGCCTCCTTTACGGCGAGGCGCAGGCGGGGGTTCTTGTCGGGGTCGGGATCGCCCATCTTGGCGGCGACGGTGATTTCCTTGGACAGCTTGGAAAACAGCTTGGAGCGCGCGGCGTCCTGACGCCCTTTGCGGTGCTGGATGTTCGCCCATTTGGAATGGCCCGCCATGTCCCGGTCTCCGAATGCCTGCCTGATCGCGCTTCCCATAGCCCGGCCGGGCGTCGCTGTGCAAGCCTGCGCCGCGGGGCGCGGGGCGCGGGGCTGTGGCGGGACGACCGGGTGCGGCGTCGGCTCAGTCGGTATCCTCGGGCGGTGGGGGCGAGGAAAAGACGAAGCTGCGCCCCTCCGGCCCGGTCAGCGTGACCTCGGCATATTGTGCAAATACCCCGTCGAGCGAAAGCGCCGCGATTAAGGCCGGGATGATGCCCAGGGGCGGCTCCGGGCGCGGCTGGAAGGTCACGTCGACCTCGCTCACGCCCGGGCAACCGGTGATCCGCCCGCCCCAGCCTTCGGCATCGTCGCGGGTCGCGCCGGCGCGCGCGATGCGGCAGGTGTGCCCGTTCTGCAGCTTCACCGTGAGTTGTGTGCGCGTCAGTTCCGCCGCCACCGGATCGGTCGAGAAGGGCGGCACCCCGCAGGCGGACAGGGCAAGGCCGAGGGCGGCGAGCGGCAGAAGGTGGCGCGGCATGATCATTGCCTTTCGAACAGCGGGTCAGAACGGGAAAAACACCGGTATCACGAGCGCGGCGGTCAACGCCATCACGATATTCAGCGGCACACCGATCCGCAGGAAATCGGTGAACCGGTAGCCCCCCGGCCCATAGACCAGCGTGTTGGTCTGATAGCCGATCGGCGTGGCGAAGCTGGCCGAGGCCGCCATCATCACCGCAACGACCAGCGGCCGCGGATCGACCCCCAGCGCATGGGCGAGCCCGATCGCCAGCGGCGCCACCACCACGGCGACGGCGTTGTTTGTCACCAGTTCTGTCAGCACCGATGTCAGGGCAAACACCGCGAGCAACAGAAGGAACGGCGACAGGCCGGCCATGCCGGGCGCGAGCCGATCGACGATCAGCGCCACGGCGCCGGAATGCTCCAGCCCCGCGCCCACCGCCAGCATGGCAAGGATCAGCGCCATCAGGCGCACCTCGACCGCGGCGAAGGCCTCTTCGGCGTCGATGCAGCGGGTCAGCAGCACCACGCCCACCCCCAGCGCCGCCAGCGCAAGAATCGGCGCGACCCCCAGCGCCGACAGCACCACGATCGCCGCCAGAACCGCGATCACGATGGGCGCGTGGCTGCGGCGATAGGCGCGGTCGGCAGGCTTGCCGATATCCACGAGGTCCATATCGGTGGCGAGACGCTGGATATCGGACATCGCCCCTTCCAGAAGCAGCGTGTCGCCCACCTGCACCACCAGATCGTCCATCTGGCGGCCGATGTTCTGGTTCCGGCGGTGCACCGCCAGAGCATAGACACCGTAGCGGCGGCGCAGGCGCAAGTCGCCCAGCATGCGCCCGACCATGCCGCAGCCCGGTGTGATCAGCACCTCGACGGTCGTCGTTTCGACCGATGACAGCTTGTCGACGACCGACACCTTTTCGTTGTCCTGAAGACTCAGCACCTCGGACATGGGCGTGCGCAGCACGATCCTGTCGCCGGCCCGCAACTCCACCGCGCCCAGATTGCGCCGCAGCGACAGATCACCCCGCAGCACATCGATCACCCGCGCACCGCCGCGTTTGAAGAGGCTGATCTCCGACAATTTTTCGCCGATCAGGTCCGATTCTTCGGGCACGGCCACCTCGGTGAAGAACTTGCGCCGCGTGCGGTCGGTCAGCAATGCCCCCAGGGAGTCGCGCTCGGGTAGCAGGAACCGCCCCAGAAGCAGCAGGTAAACCAGCCCGACCGCCGCCATGGCGAGCCCGACGGGCGTGATCTCGAATATGGTGAAAGGGGCCAGCCCCCGCCCCTGCGCGACACCGTCCACCAGCAGGTTGGTCGAGGTGCCCACCAGCGTGATGGTGCCGCCCATGATGGCGAAATAACTCAGCGGGATGAGCAGCCGCGACGGCGCGACCCCAAGCTCGCGCGCCAGCTGGATGAAGATCGGGATCATCACCACCACGACCGGCGTGTTGTTGAGAAAGGCCGACAGGCCCAGCACCGTCACGGTCAGCAGCGCGAGTGTGAGGAGCGGGCGCGCGCTGACGTTGCGCGCCGCGATCTGGCTGATCCAGTCGAGCGCGCCGGTGCGCACCATCGCGCCGACGATCACGAACAGCGCCGCAATGGTCCACGGGGCGGGGTTGGAGGCGGCGCGCAGCGCGTCTTCATAAGGCAGGATGCCGAGGCCGAGCATGGCCAGTGCACCGGCGATGGCGACCACCTCCACCGGATAGATTTCGCGCACGAAAAGGGCGAACATCGCCAGCACGATCACGATGGCCAGTATCGCCTGAGTGCCGTCGGCCAGTTCCAGTCCGAACATGCGCGCCTCCGTGGTCCGGGGGCTGTTCGGGCGCTGCCCTTGGCTTGCCGCGCGCCCGTCCCTTCTGCGCATGTGGGCAGATCGGGGCGTGGCTGACAAGGCCTGTCGCGGTCTCGGCGGCGCGGCGCCGGGCTGCCCGCCTTTGCTTCGGGCACCGGGGCTCGGCGCATACGCCCGGCGCGCGGGGCTGGCCAAGCCGGGCAGGCGGGCGCATAACCCCAATCCATGGCCAAGCCCGATTTGCCTGAATTGCCCGATTTGCCCGTCACCAAGGTGCTTCCAGCGCTGTTGGTCGCGTTGCGCGGACAGGGGCGCGCGGTGCTTCAGGCGCCTCCGGGCGCCGGCAAGACGACGCTCGTGCCGCTTGCGATGCTCGGAGGCGGAATCGGGGGGCGGATCGTCATGCTGGAACCCCGGCGCCTTGCCGCCCGGGCCAGCGCCGAACGCATGGCCGCGCTACTGGGCGAAGAGGTTGGGCGGACGGTCGGCTTCAGGATGCGGGGAGAGAGCCGCGTTAGCGCCGCCACCCGGATCGAGGTGGTGACCGATGGCATCCTGATCCGCATGATTCAGGACGACCCCGGCCTCGACGGTGTCGGCGCGGTCATCTTCGACGAATTCCATGAACGCGCTCTGAATGCCGATCTGGGTCTCGCGCTGGTTTGGGAGGCACGCGGCGCCCTGCGGTCCGATCTGGCGGTGGTGGTGATGTCGGCCACACTCGATGCCGGCCTGGTGGCCGCGATGCTGGACGATGCCCCCGTCATTACCGCCGAGGGCCGCGCCTATCCCGTGACGACCCGCTGGCTTAGCAAACCCTTGCCGGCCGGCACCCGTCTTGCCCCGGCCACGGCGGAACTTGTGTTGCGCGCCCTCGCGGTAGAGGACGGCAGCGCGCTGGTCTTTCTGCCCGGCGAGGCAGAGATACGCGCCACCGAAGCCGCGCTGCGCGCTCGCCTGCCCGCTGATTGTTCCCTGCGCCCGCTTTTCGGCGCGATGGAGATCGCAGCCCAGCGCGCCGCAATCGCCCCGGTGGACCGGGGCCGCAAGGTGGTGCTGGCCACCTCCATCGCCGAAACATCTCTGACGATCGAGGATGTGCGCATCGTGGTCGATGCGGGGCGGGCCCGGCGGGCCCGGTTCGATCCGTCCAGCGGCATGTCGCGGCTGGTGACCGAACGGGTCACCCGCGCCGAGGCCGAGCAGCGGCGCGGCCGGGCCGGGCGCGTCGCGCCCGGTGTCTGCTACCGGCTCTGGACGAAGGGCGAGGAAGGGGCGCTCGCGCCGTTCCCCCCGGCCGAAATCGAGGCTGCCGATCTGGCGCCGCTGGCGCTCGAACTGGCGCTCTGGGGTGCTGACGACGGGCTGCGGTTCCTCACACCGCCGCCGCCGGGCGCCTTGGCCGAGGCGCGCGCGCTGCTGCTGGGCTTGGGTGCGTTGGACGAGGCCGGCCGGCTGACGGCCCATGGCCGGGCGATGGGCGGTCTGCCGCTGCATCCGCGGCTGGGGCATATGCTGCTACGGGCGGGGCGGGGTGCGGCACCGCTGGCGGCGCTACTGTCAGAGCGCGACTTGCTGCGCGGCGCGCCTGCCGATCTGGGCTTGCGGTTGGCCGCACTGGATAATCCCGGCGCAGCCCCGGTGCCGCCCCACAGGCCCACGCTGGAGCGGGTGCGGGCCGAGGCGCGGCGGCTCGCGCGGCTTCTCCCCGATGCCACCGCGCCGGCCGCGCTGGGGCCTGCGGAGATGGCCGCCCTCGCCTATCCCGACCGGATCGGGCTGCGCCGCCGGGGCGATGCGCCGCGCTACCTGCTGTCGGGCGGGCGCGGGGCCGAATTGCCGGCGGAGGATCCACTCGCCGGCCAGCGGCTGATCGTGGCCACAGATCTGGACGGCGGCGGGCGCGAGGCGCGCATCCGGCAGGCCATCGCCATCGACGAGGCGTCGCTGCGCAGCGTTCTGGGCGACCGGATCGCGTGGCGCGACCTGTGCCACTGGTCGCGGCGCGAGCGTCGGGTGACGGCGCGCCAGCAAGAGGCGCTGGGCGCCATCGCGCTGGACGACCGCATCTGGCACGACGCCCCGGCCGATGCGCTGGCGGGCGCGGCGCTGGAAGGTGTGCGCGACCTCGGACTGGCGGCCTGCGGCATGGGACCGGCGGCGCGCCGGCTGCAGGCGCGCGTCGAATTGCTGCGCAGCGAGGGGGCCGATCTGCCCGATTGCTCCGATGCGGGGTTGCTCGCGGCAGCCGAAGACTGGCTTCTGCCCCATCTTGGCGGGTGCCGGACCGCGGGCGATCTGGCGGCGCTCGATCTGACCGAACCCCTGCGCCAGTATCTGGGATGGGATCGGCTGGCGCTGGTGGACAGGCTCGCCCCGGCGGCCTTTGTCACGCCGATGGGCAGGCGCGTTCCGGTGGATTACGCCGGCGGCCAGCCCGCCATCGCCGTGCGCCTGCAGGAGATGTTCGGCCTTGCCGAGCATCCGGTGATCGGGCCGCGCGGCCTGGCTTTGCAGATCACGCTGCTGTCTCCCGCGGGCCGGCCAGTGCAGGTGACGACCGATCTGCCCGGCTTCTGGGCCAGTTCCTACGCCGATGTGCGCAAGGACATGCGCGGCCGTTACCCCCGGCATCCGTGGCCGGAAGACCCGCTGGCCGCCGCGCCGACCCTGCGCGCGAAACCGCGCAAGGGCTGACCGCGCCGCTGTGCCGGACCCGATTGGCGGGCTGTCAGGCCAGTGTGCGCCCGCGCTCGGCCACCTTCACCAGCGCCTCGCGGTCGAGCCGGCCGAGATCAAGCGCCTGCATCAGGTCGCATTCATTCCAGAAATCGCGGCCGTAGAGGGCGCAGATGGTATCCACACCGGCCCGGTGCAGAGCTGCCGGCCGGCCCACCAGATCGCCCAGCATCACCACCGGCACGAGGCCGAAGGGCACGTCTTCGGTGATATAGCGCGATTGCGCGGAGGTCGGGGCGTATGCGCCGATCTTGCGGTCGCGCATTTCCTGAAACATCGTGGCCAGATCGGCGTCGGCACTGACGTGATAGGACAGGTGGAAATGGTCGCGCACGGTGCGCACCTGCAGCCCCAGCGCCTCGGCAATGGCCAGACGTTCCTGATCCAGCGCCTCGATATAGCGCGCGACCATCGGGGTCATGTATTCGGTTTGCCACCATGTCTCGCCCAGTTCCATACGGGTCAGGTTCACCAGCCCGATACCAAGGTGGTTTTGCGGGTTCAGGTTCGACAGGCTGATGGCCAGCAACCCGCCTACATCCTTGAACCGCTGGCCGAACAGCGCCTCGCATAGCGCGAGCCCCTCGGTTGCAGCGGTATGGGGCAGGGTGCAGATATCGACGCGTGCCCGCAGCGGCTGACAGCGGACCAGCCCGGGTGCCGGGCGCTGGGCCAGAACGACCGTCGTGCTCCACGCGATGATCGGTGCGTCGATTCCGCGTGCATGGAGCAGATTGCCCAGATAGACCGCGCCCATCGCCGATTGTGACGAGATGATCACCGGCTGGCCGGCACGGATATGCGGGGCGAGCGCATCCATCACCGCCTTGTGGCCATAGCCGGGCAGTGCGATGGCGAGCACGTCCGCATCGGCGGCGAGGGCGGCGGCATCCTCGGCCACTGACGGGTGAAAATGCCCCTCGACCCCACCCGGCACCGCCGCCTCGGCCCGAATCCCGTCTGCCAGTTCGCCGGCAAGTTCGGCGCCTCGCCGTGGTGCCCAGAGGGTCGCGTGGTGACCGTCGCGTTCCAGCGCCGCCGCCATTCCGTGTGCGACCGAACCGGCGCCCGCGATTCCGACCCGATAGTGTTTGCCCATGCTCGTCATCTCCGATGCGCGTCATTTCCGAAGCGCGACCCTAGAGCAGGAACGCACGGAACGGAAGCAGGGCGGCAGGGCGATGCTCGCGTCTCCGACATCCGGATCTGCGCGCCGAATCCATGTTGACCGGCACTGTCGCCGCCCCATACCAAGGCCGGGTACCGACCAGAGGCGCAACAATGTTCCAGACCTTCGACGCCACCACCACCCCCGAACACGCCCCCCCGCGGCTCGCCGCGCTGCGGGAAGTGCTGGCGCAGTACGGGCTTGACGGCTTTCTCGTGCCGCGGGCCGATGCGCATCAGGGCGAATACGTGGCCCCACGCGACGAGAGGCTGGCGTGGCTGACAGGTTTTAGCGGCTCCGCCGGTATTGCCATTGTGCTTCCGCACACGGCGGGGCTTTTCGTTGATGGCCGCTATCGCGTGCAGGCCCGGGCGCAGGTGGACACCAGCCTGATCAGCCCGGTTCCGTGGCCCGATACCAAGCCCGGCGACTGGCTGCGCGAGCAGATGCCGAACGGCGCGGTGATCGGCTTTGACCCGTGGCTGCACACGCCCGAACAGATCGACCGGCTGGAGCATGACCTCGCCGGCAGCGAGATCACGCTGCGCCGCTGCCGCAATCCCGTCGACGCGATCTGGCCCGATCAGCCGGGCCCGCCCGCCGGGCCGGTTCTGCTGCATCCCGAGGGGCTGGCCGGGCAGGCCTCGGGGGACAAGCGCGCGGCCATCGCAGCAGTGCTGCGCAAGCAGGGTTGCCGCGCGGCATTGATCACCTTGCCCGACAGCCTGTGCTGGCTTCTCAACATCCGGGGCGGGGATATTGCGCACAACCCGGTGGTGCAGGCCTTCGGCGTGTTGCACGATGATGCCCGCGTCACGCTGTTCCTGGAGCCGGAGCGCGCCACGCCCGAATTGCGCGACCATCTGGGCGCGGATGTCACGCTGCGTCCGCCCGCCGCTCTGGAAGCCGCTCTGCGCACGCTTCAGGGCCCCGTACGGCTCGACCCGGCGACGGCGCCGCTGTATCTGGCCGATACGCTGGCCGAGGCCGGGGTCGAGACCCGTGCGGGGCAGGACCCCTGCATCCTGCCGAAGGCGCGCAAATCGGCAGCCGAGATCGCAGGGATGGAGGCTGCCCATCTGCGCGACGGCGCGGCGATGGTGGAGTTTCTCTGCTGGCTTGATGCGGAGGCGCCCAACGGCAATCTGACCGAGATCGACGTGGTGCGCCGGCTCGAGGAGTGCCGTGCAGCCACCGGACGTCTGCACGATATCAGCTTTGATACGATCTGTGGTGCCGGGCCGAACGGTGCAATCGTCCACTATCGCGTGACCGAGGCGACGAACCGCGCCGTTCGGCCCGGCGATGTGCTTCTGGTGGACAGCGGCGCGCAATACCCCGATGGCACCACCGACATCACCCGCACTATCGCCACCGGGCCGGTGCCGCCCGAGGCGCGCACCGCTGCCACACGGGTTCTGCAGGGCATGATTGCGATGTCGCGCGCGCGCTGGCCCAAGGGGCTGGCCGGGCGCGATCTGGATGCGCTGGCGCGCTATCCGCTCTGGCTCGCCGGGCAGGATTACGACCACGGCACCGGGCATGGCATCGGCGCCTTCCTGTCGGTGCACGAGGGGCCGCAACGGCTGTCGCGCCTGTCGGAGGTCGCGCTGGAACCCGGCATGATCGTGTCCAACGAGCCGGGCTATTACCGCGAGGCCGCCTTTGGCATTCGCATCGAGAACCTGCTCGTGGTGGTGGAGGCTGCGCCCCTGCCCGGGGCCGACCAGCGCGATATGCTGGCTTTCGACACGCTGACCCATGTGCCGATCGATCGGCGTATGATCGACATCGCGGCGCTGAGCGCGGCAGAAAGGGCATGGTTCGATGCCTATCACGCCCGGGTGCATGGCGCGCTGGCCGACAGGGTCGGACCCGCCGCGCGTGCATGGCTGGACGCGGCGACCGCTCCGCTCTAGGTATGCGCTTGGCGGCGCGGGCTTTCATGTCATCCGGGCCCGGATTGCGGTGCCCGGGCCCTGTGGCCCGTCACGCCGCCAGAATAACCGGGCAGTCAGAGGAGACGACCATGAGTGACAGGATCCGGATTTATCCTGCCGAGGGGACATGGGTGGTGCGCGCCGAGGGTGCCGTCATTGCCGAAAGTCCGGCCGCGCTGGAGGTCACGCTGGACGAGGCCGCTCCGGTCATCCATTTTCCGCGCGCCGATGTGGCCATGGCATTTGTCGAGCCCAGCGGCACGCGCTCGGTCTGTCCGGTTCGGGGCGAGGGGGTCTATTACGACATCGTCACATCTGCCGGTGTTCTGCGCGATGCCGGCTGGGCCTATGAAAACCCGCCCGAAGACCACGCCCGGATCGCAGGCTGTCTTGCCTTCGACACGACACGGGTGACGGTGGAGCGGCTCTGACGCGCGGCGCTTGCCGGCGCTCAACCAGCGGGATCCGGGCGGCGTGCGAGCACGGCCAGCCTTTCGCCGATCTCGGGCCTGACCTCCCCCTCGCGGGGTGCGTCGCGCAATGTGGTGAACCAATGCTCCGGCGGGTCAAGCCCAACGCGGGCCTTTGGCCAGACGATGCCGCGCAGCACCGCCTCGGCCGCGGGTGGCAGCCGCTCGGGGATGTGCTGACCCGACAGCGCCGCCCAGACCGATGTCCAGCACCGCGCCACGGACCACGGGTTGTAGCCGCCGCCGCCCAGCACGACCACCGCGGGGGCGCTGTCGCGCAGCGCCACCGCGACCTCCACATGGGCGTTGTTCGACAGGCAGAGCCGCGACAGCGGGTCTTCCTGCAGCGCATCCGATCCGCATTGCAGCACCACCGCCTCGGGCCGGAAGGCCGCCAATCGTGGCAGGATCAGTCCCTGCAGGATCGCGCGCATCTCGGTATCGTTCAGCCCCCGTGGAACCGGCAGGTTGAAGCCGCTGCCGCCGGCCTCGTCTTCCAGCGCGCCGGTGAAGGGCCAGCGACGCTCCTCGTGGACCGAGATCATCAGCGCGCCGGGATCGCCGGCAAATGCCGGCTCCACCCCGTCGCAATGATGCGCGTCGATATCCACATAGGCGATGCGGCGCAGGCCGGCACGCCTCAGCACCTTCAGGCACAGAACCGGATCGTTGAGATAACAAAAGCCGTTCGCGCTGTCGGGAAAGGCGTGGTGGGTTCCGCCCCCCGGCACATGCACCACCCCACCGGATGCCGCCACCAGTTCCGCCGCCAGCATCGTTCCGCCCGCCGATGTCGCCGGGCGCCGGAACATCTCGGGAAAGACCGGGTTGGAGGAGGTGCCGATATTGTGCCGTTGCCGCACCTCGGCGCTGACCGCGCCGCTGGCCTCGGCCCGTTGCAGCGCGGCGACATAATCGGGCGTGTGGAAAAGACGCAGTGCCCGGGGGCGTGCCCGGGGAGAGGTAAGGTATCTCGTGCGCGGCAGCCAGCCCATGGCGCGGGCCAGATCCATCACCGTCGAGACACGCGGGATGCGCAGAGGATGCCAGCCGCCATAGCTCGATCCGCGATAGACTTCGGAACCGATAAAGCGTGCGGCTGCCGCAAGCGTGTCCCCCGGAGGTGCGGTGCCGCTTTCCGGCCGGGCAAGGGGCGTCGGGAGGGACATGACCATTCGTGCTGATTGTGGCGCCCGCTGCTTCAGCCCATAAGTGCCGCCTCGACGGCCCGGCGGATCGGGCGGGATACGGGCCGTGCGGAGGCCCGCCATGTGCCCAGAAGATCGCCTTCGGGCCCGATCAGCACCTTGTTGAAGTTCCAGTTGGGCGTGAATCCATGGATACCCGACAACCAGCGGAAAAAGGGATGCGCATCCGGGCCGCGGACGCTGTTCAGTGATGCCATCGGGAAATCCAGCGCGAAATTCACCGCGCAGAATTCCGCCACCTCTTCATCCGTGGCCAGTTCCTGTCGGAAATCGTTGGAGGGCACGCCGAAGACGATCAGGCCGCGGTCGCGATACCTGTCGTAAAGCGCCTGCAGATCGTCCAGCTGGGCGGTGAAGCCGCAAAGCGAGGCGGTGTTGGCCACCAGAATGGGCTGTCCGCGCCAGCCGTCGAATGCATAGCTGCCGCCGGTCAGTCCGGAAAAGACGATCCCATCCGGAAGGCGTTGGGCGTTGCTGGGTGTCGCGGCGCCGAGGCCGGGCCGTGTTGCCGTTGCCGCGCCGAGCAAACCAGCCGTCGCGGCGATAAGGCCGAGCATTGCGCGGCGACCGGGTGCCATCGCTTTGCTGCGCGGGCCGATTGGGGCGCTGGCGAAAGGTTTATTCGATCGGTTTTCCATTGCTTGGATGTATCGTGTCCGGTGCCCTGATCAAGAGGTGGCGTTGCCCCGGCAATGGTGCCTCGCACTTGATGCGTCGCACTTGATGCGTCGGCTGGGGGGTGCCGCCGTGCGCAGGCCGCTTGAATTCCGGCGGTGGAAGCCGATATGACCCTTCCGGGCATGTCGCGCGACGGTTTGCGCGCCACTGCCCGGGAACAGGCCCTGAAACAACGGGAACCGGCCGATGATCCGCTATGCGCTGAAATGTGCGCGAGACCACGTTTTCGAAAGCTGGTTCGCCTCTTCCGGGGCGTATGAGTCCCTGCGTGCCGCGGGCCATGTGACCTGCCCCGAGTGCGGATCGGCGAAAGTGGACAAGGCGCTGATGGCACCGCGGATCAAACGCCGAGGAGCGCCGGAGCCGGACAGCATTGGGCCAAGCGTGCCCGCGCCTGTGGCCGCGACCCCCGAGGAGCGTTCAGGGGAAACCCGTGCTCAGGCGCTTGCACGCCTGCGCGACGAAATCGAACGCAATTCCGATTATGTCGGCCTGCGCTTTGCCGAAGAGGCCCGCCAGATGCATGACGGCACCCTCGCCGCGCGCCCGATTCATGGCGAGGCCAGCGCGAAAGAGGCGCGCGCGCTTCTGGAAGAGGGGGTGCCGGTGCTGCCCTTGCCCTTCATCCCGCGCAACCGCACGAATTGAGCCGGTCGCATTGCCGGCGGCGCGCGATGCGTGGCCGCCCGTTCAGGCCTTGTGCGGTGTGCGGTAGAGATGGGGCCTGCCCGTCAGGCCTGGCAAAATGCGCGCCAGCTTCATCCGGGTAAATGCGGAGCCGGAATAGCGTGTCACGCGCGAATAGAACCGTTCCTCCAGTTCCGCCACCAGCCGGCCGTAGGCGTCAGCGATGTCATCTTCCAGCCGAAAGCCGTCGTAGGTCACGATCGCCTCCACCCTTTCATCCAGCGGCTGGCAAAGCGCTTCCACCCGGGCGCGGACCATCATGAGGTCATCGGGCGTGCGCAGCCGCATCTTTTCGAAATTGATAAATATCCTGCCCTCGGTCCGGTCCAGCGTGATCCGCTCTTCCAGATCCATGTGCATGAGATCCCGCTTCAGATCCATCGGCCGGGGCAGGAAGATGCGCGGGTCCATTTCGGACACGGCTTCGACGATGGGCCGAAAACCCATTTGGGCGATCACGTCGCGCTCCGGGTCCAGCCCGGGCGCCACCTCACGCAGCGCGACTCCATCTGGTGTAAGCTCGAAAACCGCGCGCTCGGTCACATAGAAAACGGGGCGGTCGAGCCGCGCGGCGCGGGCGCCGGAAAAGGTGATCTGCTGGACCTGCGGCAGGAATTTCCGCGCCCGCCCCTCGGTCTCGATCCGGAGCCAGCCGTCATCGACCGCCACCTTCAGCCCACCCGCCGTCAGCGTGCCGGCAAAGACGAGGCTGCGCGCGTTCTGGCTGATGTTGATGAAGCCGCCCGCCCCGGCCAGCCGCGATCCGAAGCGGCTGACGTTCACGTTGCCTGTCGCATCCACCTCGGCCAGGCCCAGACAGGCCATATCCAGCCCGCCGCCGTCGTAGAAATCGAACTGGGCATTTTGCGGAATGATCGCATCGGTATTTACCGCTGCGCCGAAATCCAGCCCCGAGGCCGGCTGACCGCCCACCACGCCGGGTTCGGTGGTCAGGGTCAGGTGCTCCAGCAAACCCTCCTCGCCGGCCACCGAAGCCAGCCCTTCGGGCATGCCGATGCCCAGATTGACAACACCGTTCACCGGCAATTCGAAAGCCGCGCGGCGGGCGATAATTTTGCGCGCATCGAGCGCCATCGGGGGCAGGACGCCGGCGGGGGCGCGGATGATCTGGGCAAAGGCAGGGGAATATGCGGTGGCATAGGTCTGCATGTGGCTTTCCGGCGGGGCCAGAACCACCGCATCGACCAGCGCCGACGGAATCACCACGGCCCGCGCATCGAGGCTGCGTGCCGCCGCCAGACGTTCGACCTGCACGATCACGACGCCGCCGGAATTGCGTACGGCCATCGCCTGCGCGAGGTTGTCGAGCACGAGGGCCTCGTGCTCCATCGTGATGTTGCCGGCCTCGTCGGCGGTGGTGCCACGCAAGAGCGCCACATCGATGGGAAACAGCCGGTAGGCGAGGCAGTCGCGCCCCGCGATGGTGATCAATTCAACCAGGGCCTCGCCGTCCCCCGGATGCACTTGCCCGCCGGACAGGCGCGGATCGACGAAGGTTTCCAGCCCCACCGGCGAAACCGTCGCCGGCCTGCCGGCGGCGATGTCGCGATACATGTGGCTGATCACGCCCTGCGGCAGGTTCCAGCCTTCGATCTCGCCCTGAACGGCAAGGGCGGCCACCTTCGGGATCAGGCCCCAATGTCCGCCGATGACGCGTTTCAATAGCCCCTTGTGGCCGAGCCGGTTGAGGCCACGCTCCTTTCCGTCGCCCTGCCCGGCGGCGAAGATCAGGCCAAGGCCGGCGGGCGCGCCCTCTTCCAGAAAGCGCGCCTCAAGGGACTGGAGCAGGTATTCGGGCACGCCGTTTCCGACAAATCCCGAGGTGGTGATCGTATCGCCCGGGCGGATCAATGCGACCGCCTCGGCACCGCTGACCAGCTTTCGTTTCATCTCGCCTCCTTCCCGATGGGCGCATGATACCAAGCCGGCACTGCGCGCCAAGAAAAACCGCGCCGTTGACAGACGCCGAGCCCGGCCGACGGCATTTGCGCAGTGACCGGAATGAGGGCGAGTGGCTCCGCCGCTGTGCGCCAGTGCAAGGGGGCTGCGCGCGGGCAGGTGTTTCAAGCGCGGCGGGGTTCATTATGTGTGTGACCAGCGAAAAGGAGATGATGATGGGCCAGCTGGTCGACGGAAAATGGAGTTCCGCCTGGTATGACACCGACGCAACAGGCGGCACTTTCGTGCGCGATACCGCGAAATTCCGAAACTGGATCACCGCCGATGGTGCGCCCGGACCGACCGGGGAGGGCGGGTTCGCCGCCGAAAGTGGGCGCTACCATCTCTATGTTTCCTACGCATGCCCCTGGGCGCATCGCACGCTGATCTTTCGCGCTCTCAAGGGATTGGCGCCGCATATTGAGATCTCGGTCGTGCATCCCGACATGCTCGACGAGGGCTGGGAGTTCCGCGAGGATTTCCCGGGCGCCACCGGCGACAGGCTGTTCGGAAGCCGCTTCATGCGCGACATCTACACGCGCGCGAAGCCGGATGTCTCGGGTCGTGTCACGGTGCCGGTGCTGTGGGACAAGGCGCGCGGCACGATCGTATCGAACGAATCCTCCGAAATCATCCGGATGTTCAACTTGGCCTTCGACGGGCTGACCGGAAATACTGACGATTACTGGCCCGTCGCCCTGCACGATGAGATCGACGCGCTGAACAGCCGCATCTACTACACCGTGAACAACGGCGTTTACAAGGCGGGCTTCGCCACCACGCAATCGGCCTACGACGAGGCGGTCGGCCCGCTTTTCGACACGCTCGACTGGCTGGAAGAGCGTCTGTACAAAAGGCGCTATCTGACCGGGCCACGCCTGACCGAGGCTGACCTGAGGCTTCTGCCGACGCTTCTGCGCTTTGACAGCGTCTATCACCTGCATTTCAAGTGCAACCGCCGGCGGATCGTGGACTATCCGAACCTCTGGGGCTGGACGCGCGAGCTTTACCAACTGCCGGGCGTCGCCGCGACATTTCATCTCGATCATGTGGTGCGGCATTACCACTACAGCCACGAGACGATTAACCCCAACCGGATCATCCCGATAAACCCGGTGCTGGACTTCGACGCGCCCCATGGTCGCGATCGGCTGGCAAGCGAACTTTCTGCCGCCTGAGCCTCGGCAGGGCCCTTGACGCCCCCGCCCCCCGCATGGCTTAGCTGCGCGGATGGCAGGGGCAGGCAAGCCACGGCGCGGGCGGCGCAAGACAGCGCAAGCCGGATTGATCGCGTGGACGATCCGGGCCCTGCGGCGGTGGCTGTTAAGAGGGGTGCTGACGGTGTTTTTTGCGGTGCTCGCGGTGGTCGGGCTCTTTTCGTTCGTTAACCCGCCATGGGGCCTCTACATGGTCGGCGAATACCGGCGTACGGGCGAGATCACGCGCATCTGGGTGCCGATGGAAGAGATTAGCCCGCATATGGCACGTTCGGCCGTGGCGGCGGAGGATGCCAATTTCTGCCTGCACTGGGGCTTCGACATGGCCGAGATTCGCCGGGCGCTGGATGATGGCGCCCGCCGCGGCGCCTCGACAATATCCCAACAAACGGTGAAAAACGTTTTCCTGTGGCACGGCGGTGGCTGGACGCGCAAGGCGCTGGAGGCCGGGCTGACCCCCGTGATGGAAGCGCTCTGGTCCAAGCGGCGCATCCTCGAGGTCTATCTCAACGTCGCGGAATTCGCCGACGGAGTCTTCGGTGTGGAGGCCGCGGCCCGGCACCATTTCGGCATTCCGGCCCGGGATCTGACCGCCAATCAGGCGGCAAGGCTGGCCGCTGTGCTGCCCAATCCCAAGGCCCGTGATGCCGCCCGCCCGACGCCGTGGCTGGCCTCCCGCGCAGCCAGCATCATGGACGGTGCGGCGACGATCCGCGCCGATGGCCGGTCGGCCTGCTTCGAGGATTGAACTTTCCCGGCTGTCAAGGCATGGAAGGGCATTATTCCCTGCAAGGACACGGCCCGTGCGCTCCGCCACCCGCCTCTATCATGTTCCGCTCTCGCCCTTCTGCCGCAAGGTCCGCCTGACCCTCGCCGAAAAGAAGATCGAGGTGGAACTGCTGGAGGAACGCTATTGGGAACGCAGCCAGTCCTTCCTGATGCGAAACCCCGCCGCCAAGGTGCCGGTGCTGCGCTTCGACGGCCGGACCCTGTCGGAAAGTCAGGCGATCTGCGAATATCTCGACGAGACGAACCCGATCCCGGCGCTGCTGCCCAAGGGGGTCTTCGACCGCTACGAGACGCGGCGCCTGTGCGCCTGGTTCGACGACAAGTTCCATCAGGAGGTGACGTCGAAACTGCTCTATGAACGGGTCAACAAGAAGATCATGGGGCAGGGATATCCGGATTCCGGCAATGTCAAATCCGGGGCGCAGCGGATCAAGTATCACCTCGATTACATGACATGGCTGCTGGACCAGCGCCGCTGGATCGCCGGCGACGCGATGACGCTGGCCGATTTCGCCGCCGCCGCGCATCTGTCCTGCCTCGACTATATCTCGGATGTGGACTGGACGCGCTGGCCGGTGGTCAAGGACTGGTATGCCAAGATAAAGTCCCGCCCCGCTTTCCGCCCGCTGCTGGCCGATCAGGTCCCGGGCTTTCCCCCGCCGCAGCATTACACCGATCTGGATTTCTGAGC
>SKUV01000394.1 GCA_007129775.1 Paracoccaceae bacterium
AGGGCTCACGCGCGCCGGCATCGCCTGACAAGCACCAACGCCGCTACTGCCCTCCGACATGGAACTGCAAGAGACGAGATCGCAAATCGTGCGAGCGGCAGCTCTGTAGGTCCCTTGTAATCGAACAGGCAAAAGCACGGGTGGCCGCTTTGGGCCATGATTAACGTCCACCCGGAGGGTTCAGCCGCCCCGACTGCCGCGCACTGGCCGCATCCCCATGCACCGAGCACGCATTTCCTAGGACTTCGATCGCATCGCAGCTCCCGACGACCAGCGCGAACTCCCCACCCGACCGCGCGCACATCACGCGGTAAGTATGTGCTGTGACCAACCACACACAGCAGTGAGCAAAACATGAACCCCTACCAGAATACCTCGACCGCGAAGCTGATCGCAGACCGCGTCCGGGACCTGTCGCACCGCAAGACCCAGGCCGAGATTGCCTCCGAGGCGGGCTTCGCCAACGCGAACATGATGACCTTCCTCAAGAATGGGCGCAACAAGGTGCCGCTCGACCGGGTGCCCTCGCTGGCGAAGGCGCTGGAGGTCGATCCGGCAATGCTGATGCGTCTGGCGCTTGACCAGGCCGTCGGCGCGACCGCAGCGCAGGCGATCACCGAGATCTTCGGCACGCCCGTCACCCAGAACGAGCGCGGCTGGCTGGCCGAGATCCGCGACGCCTCCGACAGCAGCGATCCGCGTCTTACTGGACGCGCGCGCTGCGCTGAGGGGGATCTTCGGGAAATGAGCTGTGATCTGATCTCTCATGTGCGGGGACCCGCGTGTCCGCTGGGACAGCGAGGGCAGACCGCATGAGCGGGCGCGACATGGACGACACCACCTTCACGCTCCCCACGACCCCGTCCGGGTCGTGGGAGGAGCTGACCCCGAACGAGCGCGCATGGGTCGAGTTCATCCGCATCATCAGCTGCGGCAGTGATCCGAGGGTCACGCCCGCGCGGATGCGCGCCCTGCGCGAGGCGCTCGACATGGGACTGGGCGCCGGCTGAGGCGCGCTCGGAGGGCGGGGTCAGCCTTTTCCGGGAAACGGGGAAGATGAGGGCGGGATCGCGTGCGTGGTCTTGTCTTGTCTCTCTGAGCCGAACACGAAGCTCGCGAGATGCCGAGCGTCGGGCTGAAGCGCAGGGCGGTCGACGGTGGTGGGCTGGTGCGCTTCGGCAGGCTTTCGGGTGCGCAGCCGTGGCACGAGCCGTCAGCAATCCGAATCGAACAGCTTGGTCGGCACCCTGTCGGTCTTGACCGTCGTCATGCCCTGCCGCCGAGCTTCCGGTGGTCCGGATTTCTGATCCGGGCAACTGTTCCGGAGTCGTTTCAGGTGGATTTTCAAGCTATTGAATTTAATGATTTTCATGATCTGGTCGGAGTGAGAGGATTCGAACCTCCGACCCCCTGCTCCCGAAGCAGGTGCGCTACCAGGCTGCGCCACACTCCGACCTTGCGGCGTCAGGTAACGCTTTCGCCCGGCCTTTGCAAGATGTCATCGCGGCCTGTCCGGCAGCACCTCTTCGCTCAGGCTGACGCGCGGGACGGTGCCGGTTTCCGGGCGGCTTCGGGTCTCCAGAACCGGGCGGTTTTGTGATGCATCGGTCCGCCCTTCGCGCATCAGGATATAGATGCCGCTGGCGATGATCACCCCCGCCCCGAGCATTGTCGCCAGATCGAGCGCCTCGCTGAAAAAGACATAGCCGAAAACAGTGGCCCAGATGATCTGGGAATACTGCATCGGCGCGATGATCACCGCCTCGCCCGCGCGATAGGCCATGATCAGCAGAAGCGTGGCGACGAAGGCGAAGACCGCGATCACCGCGAGCGCTGCCAGATCCAGCATCGGCATCGGCACATAGACCAGCGGCAGCAGGCAGGCCATCACCACGAAATTCGCCATCATCGGATAGAGCAGCAGAACCACGCTGCGTTCCTCGGGCCCGATCTTGCGCACGATGATCGACGACAGGGCCGAGCAGACAGCCGCAGTCATGGCCGCGATATGGCCCAGTTCCAGATCGGCCTCGCCGGGGCGCAGGACGATCATCACGCCGGCAAGGCCGACGAGCACGGCAAGCCCGCGGCGCAGCCGCACCTTTTCGCCCAGAATGGGAATCGCGAGCAGCGTGATCAGCAGCGGCGAGGCGAAGAGAATCGCGTAGGTCTGCGCCAGCGGCAGGGTGGAGAACGCATAGAAGGCCGACAGCCCCGTCAGCACGGCCGAGACGGTGCGCAGGGCGATCCACCAGGGGTGGCGCGGGCGCAGGTTGCCGTCGGTCCGGTCGCGCATCAGCATCAGCGTGACGATCGGAAAGCCCAGCAGCACGCTGAAGAACACGATCTGAACCGGCGAGTAGAGGCTGCCGAGGTATTTCACGATCACGTCGTGGGTCGCGAACACCCCGAAGGCCGCGAGCGCCAGCAATGCGCCCCTGACGTTTCCGCTCATGCTTCGGCCCCCTGCCGTCACCCGCCGCAAACGGAGCTTTCCTGCGCGGGTGCTGCCCGCGCGGGTGACGTTAGCGCAATCGTAGGCGCAAGTGTCGGTGATCACAATCCTTTCGCGGCGGCTTGTGGCTTGCAGGCTGCGGGCCGATCTGGAACGTTGTCGCGATGATGCTGGGCGACATACTGACACTTCTGGGCGGGACCGGCTTGTTTCTCTTCGGCATGCAGACCATGACCGAGGCGCTGCGGGAACTGGCCAGCACACAGGCGCGGCAGGCGCTTGCCGGCTTCACGCGGACGCCGTTTTCGGGCGCGGTGACCGGGGCGCTGACCACGGCGGTGATCCAGTCCTCGTCGGCCACGATGGTGACGACGGTGGGCTTTGTCGGCGCGGGGCTTCTGGGCTTCGGGCAGGCGCTGGGCATCCTCTATGGCGCCAGCATCGGCACCACGATCACGGGCTGGATGGTGCTTTTGCTGGGCGTGCGGCTGCAATTGTCGGTGGCGGCGCTGCCGGTGCTGTTTCTGGCGGCGCTGGCGCGGGTTCTGCTGAAGGGGCAGATCGCGCGTGCGGCCGGGGCGGTGGCGGGGCTGGCGCTGGTCTTTCTGGGCATCGATCTGATGCAGCAGGGGCTGGCGACTTGGCAGGACGGGCTGGGGATGGCTGCCGTGCCTGCGGCGCGCGGCTGGGGCCTTCTGCAACTGGCGGGGCTGGGGGTTCTGGTGGCGGTGGTGCTGCAATCCTCCAGCGCGGGGGTGGCCGGGGCGCTGGTGCTGATCGGCGCCGGCGCCATCGGGTTCGAACAGGCTGCGGCACTGGTGGCGGGGATGCATGTGGGCACCACCTCCACCGCGCTTCTGGCCTCGGTCGGCGGGGCCCGCGCGGTGCGTCAGACGGCGGTGGCCAATGTGATCTATCACGCGGTAACCGGTGTGCTGGCGCTGGCGCTGGTGGGCGTGGCGGCGCAGATGCCGATCGCCGACGAACAGATCAGGCTGCTGGTCTTTCATACCGGCTTCAACCTCGTGGGCACTGCGCTGATGCTGCCGTTGACGCCGCAATTCGCCGCGCTTCTTGACCGGCTGATGCCGGCCCCGCCCGATCCCGCAGCCTCGGACCTGCTGGACCGGACGCTCTTGTCCGACCCGCCCGCCGCGCTCGATACCGCCATGGCCGCGCTGGTTGAGGCGCGCGCGCGCCTTTTCGAGGCGCTGGCCGAGGCGCTGGAGCGAGGCGGTCAGCCCGGCCCCCTCGATGCGGCGCTGAAATCCGTGGGCGCGACGCTTGATGCGGTGCAGGATTATCTGGACCGGATCGCGATTGCGCCCGATCGCAAGGAAGACCTTTCGCGACTGTCGGCGCTGACGCTGCATCTTGATCACATGCGCAGGCTGTGGGGCCGGGCGGGGCAGGGGGCGCGGCTGCGCGCGGTGGAGCGGGAGCCGCGGCTCACCCGCCACCTCGCGCTATTTGTGGGCGCGTTGCGCGCCCCCGACGCCAGCGCGACCCGTCCGCGCCTCGCCCGGACCGAGGCGCGGCTGGCGCGAATGGAAGGGCGCCTGCGCCACAAGGCACAGCGCCATTCGCTTTACCTGATAGGCCTGACGCCGGCGGCCGTCTTTCGCCTGTCGGATGCGATACGCTGGCTGCGCCGCTCCGTCCGGCATGCCGAACGGCTGCTCACGCACGAGGCAGAGGCCGCCGCCGCCCTCCCCGCGCGGCCCGAAACCATGGCCGAAGCCGAAGCCGAAGCCGAAGCGGAGCCGGAGGCCGAAAAACCGGCGGGGCCGACCAACCCGGCCGGCCCCGCCTGATCTTTGGATGCCACCGGCCCCGGCCGGCGTGCCGCGCTGTCAGAGGCTTTCGTCGAGCGCCTTGATGATCGCGCTACCCATGTCCTGCGTGCTGACCGGGCTGCCGCCTTCGGGGCCCATCAGATCGGCGGTCCGCAGCCCGTCGGCCAGCACCTTTTCCACCGCCGCTTCCAGCCGGTCGGCCTCGGCCCCCAGATCGAAGCTGTAGCGCAGCGCCATTGAGAAGCTGAGGATACAGGCGATGGGGTTGGCCTTGCCCTGCCCGGCGATGTCGGGCGCCGAGCCGTGGACGGGCTCGTACATCGCCTTGGGCCGGCCGTTCGCCATCGGCGCCCCGAGGCTGGCCGAGGGCAGCATCCCCAGCGAGCCGGTCAGCATCGCGGCCAGATCCGACAGCAGGTCGCCGAAGAGGTTGTCGGTCACGATCACGTCGAACTGCTTGGGCCAGCGGGTCAGCTGCATCGCGCCGGCATCGGCATACATGTGCGAAAGCTCCACATCCGGGTATTCGGCGTCGTGCACCTCCTGCACCACGTCGCGCCACAGCACACCCGATTCCATCACATTGGCCTTTTCCATAGAACAGACCTTGTTCGACCTCCGCCGCGCCAGTTCGAAGGCAGAACGCGCCACCCGGGCGATCTCGGATTCGGTGTAGCGCTGGGTGTTGATCCCCACGCGCTCGTTATTCTCGACCACGACGCCGCGCGGCTCTCCGAAATAGACGCCCGAGGTCAGTTCGCGGATGATCATGATGTCGAGCCCGGCCACCACCTCGCGCTTGAGGCTGGAGAATTCGGCCAGCGCATCGAAACACTGCGCCGGGCGCAGGTTGGCGTAAAGGTCCATCTCCTTGCGCAGGCGCAGCAGGCCGCGCTCGGGCTTCACGCTGAAATCCAGATCGTCGTATTTCGGGCCACCTACGGCGCCCAGAAGCACCGCATCCACCTGCTGCGCCTTTTCCATGGTCGCATCGGTCAGCGGCGTGCCGTGGGCGTCATAGGCGCAGCCGCCGACCAGATCCTCGCTCACGTCGAAGCGGATGCCTCGGCGCTCGCTCATCCAGTCGATGATGCGGCGGACCTCTGCCATAACTTCGGGGCCGATCCCGTCGCCGGGCAGGATGAGAAGGGAAGGGTTGCTCATGGGGCGTATCCTCGCAGCCTGTGTGGGTCGCATGTCGCCTAGCTTGTGGGCGCCGGGGGGTCAAGCGCGCGGCCCGGGGGTGGGCGGCGCCCGCTCAGTCCGGGGGTGGCGGGCCGGTGCGGCGCCGCTGCCGCTGCAGCCCCTCGCGCCAGATGATCAGCACGCCGCTCGCCACGATCACCGCGGCGCCCAGCACCGTCGCGCTGGCGGGCAGATCGCCCCAGATCAGCCAGCCCAGCGCTGCCGCCCAGATCAGCGCAGTATAATCGAACGGTGCCACCACCGAGGCCGGCGCCATCCGGAAGGCCTGCGCGATCAACGTGAGCCCGATGCTGCCGGCCACGGCCATTCCCGCCAGCAGCCACAGATCGCCCGTGGCAACCGGCACCCAGACGAACGCCGCCACCGGCGCGGCAAAGAGCATCGGAAAGAGGTTGACGTAGAACATCATGCTCAGGATGCCCTCGCTGCGCGGGATGCCCCGGGCCCCCAGCATGAACAGCGCATAGAAGAACGCCGTGCCCAGCGCCAGCAGGGCCGCGGGCTGGAACGCTTCTCCGCCCGGCTGCACGATGATCATCACCCCGCCAAAGCCCAGCAGCACCGCACCCCAGCGCCACGGCCCAACCCGCTCGCGCAGCAGCGGGACCGACAGGATCGCGATGAAGATCGGAGCGGAAAACACCAGCGCCGTGGCCTCGGCCAGCGGAAGATGCTGCAGGCTGCTGAAATACATGTAGCCGCCGCAGAATTGCAGAAAGCCCCGCCCGGCATGAACCTTGAGCGCCGCCCGCGCCAACACCACGAGCCCCTGCAGCCGCCAGATCAGCAGCGCGATCACCGGCAGCGCCATCAGGTTGCGCACAAAGATGATCTGCGCCGGATCGTGGCGTTCGGTCAAAAGCTTGCCGATGGCGTCGTTGAGCACCAGAAACGCCACACCGACGCAGATCGCGACGATCGCGCGCGGCGCTTCGGCCGCAGAAAACCGGGGCGCCGCCGCGTCGCGGCGCGATATGTCGGACATCTCCACCTCCTGAGCGAAGCGCTAGCAGAGTTTCGCGCCAAGGGCGAGCCGCGCTGCGGGCAACTTCACGTCTGCGCCGGTGGAGCGCTTCGGGTGCTTGCGCCCTTGATCCTTCTTGATAAATTCGCGGAGTTTACAACCGGAGACTATTCGATGCGCGCCATTCTGCCTGCCGCCCTACTCGCCGCCTTCCTTGCCGTCCCCGTCCCCG